>DASZUW010000106.1:0-3597 GCA_035547475.1 Solirubrobacterales bacterium | reverse complement strand
AGGTGGCGATCGACGAGGCCGTCGAGATCGCCAAGGAGTACTGCGGCGCCGACGCCCCCGGCTTCATCAACGGCGTGCTCGGCGCGATCGTCCGCGAGCGCGAGCCGGCCGGATGAGCCGCCTGCGCGAGATCGCCGAGCGGCTGCGCGCGATCGCCGCCGAGCTGGAGGGCGGCGAGGCGCTCGCGGAGGGCCGCGCCGCGGAGCTCGCCGCCGAAGCGGGCGAGCTCTCCCAGGAGGCGGTCGAGGAGACCAACCGCCGCGCCCGCGAAGCGGCCGCCGCCGATGCCGAGTAGGGGGAGCGGGGGCCGCCCCGCCGACGGCCCGCCGCGCCGGCACCCCGCCGGATCGCGGCCCCTGGCGGACGCCGGCTACCCCGAGGACCTGCGCGACCTGGTCGAGGGCGCGCTCGCCGACCTGCGCTTCTCGCCCACCCCGCGCACGGCGGGACTGGAGGAGGCGATGCGCTACTCGCTGCTGGCGGGCGGCAAGCGCGTCCGCCCGGTGCTGGCCCTCGCCACCGCCCGCGCCCTCGGCGCGCCGCCGGAGCGCTTCCTGCCGGTCGCCTCCGCGATCGAGCTCATCCACACCTACTCGCTGATCCACGACGACCTTCCCGCCATGGACGACGACGACCTGCGCCGCGGCAAGCCCACCTCGCACGTGCGCTTCGGCGAGGACGTGGCGATCCTCGCCGGCGACGGCCTTTTCTCCGAGGCGGTGCGGATCTTCTGCGAACAGCCCGGCGATCCGGCCCGCGTCCTCGCCGCCCTGCGCGAGCTGTCGGCGGCGACCGGCGTCGACGGCATGGTCGGCGGCCAGTACGTCGACGTGCTCGGCGAGCACCGGGACGCCGCCGGCCTGCGCGAGCTGCACGCCCTGAAGACCGGCCGCCTCATCTCCGCCAGCGTCTGCCTGGTGCCGATCCTCGAGGGAACCGGCGAAAGTGAGACAATGATCTACCGCCGTTTTGCCGACGAGCTGGGCGTGCTGTTCCAGATCATCGACGACATCCTCGACGTGACCGAGAGCGACGAGCGTCTCGGCAAGCCACATGGAAGCGACGAGAGACATGGCAAAACCACCTACGTCAGCCTCTTCGGCCTCGAGCGGGCGCGCGAGCTCGCCGGCGAGTCCCACGCCAAGGCGCGCAGCGCCCTCGCCGAGGCCGGCGGCGACACCGAGGACCTGAGGCGGGTGGCCGACTACATCTTCACCCGGCACGAATGAGCGACGAACCGAGACTTCTCCCCAACATCGACGGCCCCGAGGACCTCCACGGCCTCGACGACGCCGAGCTGCAACGGGTCGCGCAGGAGATGCGCACCTACATCATCGACACGATCGGCCAGATCGGCGGCCACTTCGGCGCCAACCTCGGCACCTGCGAGCTGACCGTGGCGCTCCACAGCGTGCTGGAGAGCCCGCGCGACAAGATCCTCTGGGACGTCGGCCACCAGTCCTACCCGCACAAGGTGCTGACCGGGCGCCGTGACCAGCTGCCGACGATCCGCCAGTACGAGGGGCTTGCGCCCTTCTGCTCGATCGAGGAGTCCGAGCACGACATCATGGGCGCCGGCCACGCCTCCACCTCGATCGGCTACGCGGTCGGCCTGAAGGAGGCGATGCGCAAGGGCATCGGCGTCGACGGTCGGGTCGCCGCGGTGATCGGCGACGGCGCGCTCACCGGCGGCGTCGCCTACGAGGCGCTGCACGCCGCGGGCGGCCTGCAGACGCCGATCGTGATCGTCCTGAACGACAACGGGATGTCGATCTCGCCGAACGTCGGCGCCCTCTCCCGTTACTTCAACCGCATCCGCCTGAACCCGCGCTTCTACCACGCGCGCGAGGACTTCGAGGAACGGCTGACCAAGCTGCCGCTTGGCGTCGGCCGCCAGATCGAGCGCCTCGGGCCGGAGATCAAGGCGGCGATCAAGGCCTACTGGGCGCCCGGGCTCCTCTTCGAGGAGCTCGACCTCGCCTACATGGGCGTCATCGACGGCCACGACGTGGGGGCGCTGCGCCGGGCCCTCACCGAGGCCTTCGAAGCCGACCGCCCCGTCGTCGTCCACGTCAACACGGTGAAGGGCAAGGGGTTCGAGCCCGCCGAAGCGGGCGGCCTCGCCTCGATGGAGGAGTGGCACGCGGCGAAGCCGAACTCGATCGTAAACGGCCTGCCGACAGCCGCCGAGGAGCCGGCGCGCAAGCCGGTGCCGGTGCAGGAAACCGACTCGCCGGAGGCGATCGAGCGGCTGGAGAAGCCGCCCGCGCCCGGCTCGCCGCCGCAGTACACGAAGGTCTTCGCCGAGGCGCTGGTCGCCGAGGCCGAGCGCGACGAGCGCGTGATCGGCATCACCGCGGCGATGGCGGGGGGGACCGGCCTGCAGAAGCTGGCCGACGCGCGCCCCGAGCAGTACTACGACGTCGGCATCGCCGAGCAGAACGCGATCCTGCTCGCCTCCGGCCTCGCGCTGCAGGGCGCCAAACCGGTCGCCGCGATCTACTCGACCTTCCTCCAGCGGGCCTTCGACCAGATCGTCCACGACGTCTGCCTGCAGGGGCTCGACGTGACCTTCGCGCTCGACCGCGCAGGGCTCGTCGGCGACGACGGCCCGACCCACCACGGCGCCTTCGACGTCTCCTACTTCCGCCCGATCCCGAACGTGGTGCTGATGGCGCCGCGCGACGAGGCGATGCTGGTCCACATGCTGCGCACGGCGATCGCCCACCCGGGCCCGGCGGCGCTCCGTTACCCGCGCGGCGCGGCGGAGGGTGTGGCGCTGCCGGAGGCGCCGGAGCTGTTGCCGATCGGCACCGGCGAGGTGCTGGCCGAGGGCCGCGAGGTGGCGCTCCTCGGCTACGGCTACGGCGTCCACGTGGCGCTCGAGGCGGCCGCGATCCTCGCCGACCACGGCCTTCAGGCCACGGTCGCCGACGCGCGCTTCGCCAAGCCGCTCGACGGGGAGTTGGCGGAGCGCCTCGCGCGCGACCACAACCTGCTGGTGACGATCGAGGAGAACGTGCTGCCGGGCGGCTTCGGGGCGGGGGTCCTGGAGCACCTCGAGGGCGCCTTCGCCGCCGGGCCGGCGGAGCGGGCCCGGGTCCTGCGCGTCGGCCTGCCCGACCGTTACGTCACCCACGGCAAGCCCGACCTGCTCCGCGCCGAGGTCGGCCTCACCGGGCAGTCGGTCGCCGAGCGGGTGCTCGCCGCGACGCCCTCCGCGCAGCCGATCGGCCGCTAGTCAAAATTAGGGATTGCGCCGTTTGGCGCAAACCAATAGCTTTCCGGCTGTCTCTTCGGTGAAAGGAAGAAGCACCTGCACGTAAGGCGCTTCTGGGGGAATCACCACAGGGAGAAGAGATGCGTATCTCGATATGTGTGGGTCCGTTTGGGGAAGCGGACTTCTCGCCACCCGGGGGGGACCTCCCGGGTGGCGAGGCGCGTCCTGAGGCGGCGTGGGGGCGCCTCGCGGCGTCCTCGGTCGCTCGGCTCGGGGCACGCACGGGAGTGCGCTCCCCTCGCCTCGCTTACCTGCGTCCTGGCGAGGCTGGCCCACGCCGCCGCAGACGGTCGTTGGGCTAGGTTGGGCGCGGTGAC
>DASZUW010000105.1:0-2657 GCA_035547475.1 Solirubrobacterales bacterium | reverse complement strand
GCCGCCACCCCCTGGGCGATCATGAACCGGACGACGCCCGTCGCGCGGGCCACGGAAAGCTCCCAATTGCTGGGGAATTGCGAGGTCGAGATCGGCACGTCGTCGGTGTTGCCCTCGACCGAGATCGGGTGGCTGCGGTCGAGGTTGACGAGGTGCGAGATCTCGGTGAGGAGGGGGGCGGCCTCGGGTTTCAGCACCGCGCTGCCGGAGGCGAAGAGGACGTGGTCGGTGAGCAGGCGGATGACCAGGCCGCGGCGGGTGATCGTCGTCTCGATCGATTCCGAGAAGCCGTGTTCGCGCGCGTAGGTGTCGAGCTTCTCCTTCAGCCGGCGGAACTGTTCTTCTTCGGCGTGCATGGTCGTCGCCTGCGCGCGTTGGGTGGCCAGCGCGGCGATCGCGGCGGCGGCCTTGTGGCTGGTCGCTTCGCTGCCGCCGTTGGGCACGATCGATCCCCCGCCGCTGAGGATGTGGGGGCTGAAGGCCTGCTCCAGCGTCTCCTTCAGCGTCTTGAATTTGGAGACGTTCACCGCCGAGATCGAGAAGAGCACGACGAAGAGGGCGAGCAGCAGCGTGATCATGTCGGCGTAGGTGAGGAGCCAGCGCTCGCTCGAGGCGGTGCCGTGCCCGCCGGCGTCGCCCTGCCGGCGCCGCTGCCGGCGCCTCCTGGAGGTCGGGGGACGCATCAGGCGGCCGCCTTCACGGGCTCGGGCTGGGGATCGGCCGCGCCTTTGCCGGCCGGCGCCTCGGCCGCTTTCACAGCGCGGCGCTCCTCCGGCGGCACGAAGGCCTCGAGCTTGTCGCCGACGACCCGCGGGTTGTCGCCCGCCTGGATCGCGAGCAGCCCCTCGATCGTCAGTTCGCGCAGCGAGGTCTCGGCGTCGGCGATGCTCTGCAGCTTCGAGGCGACGGGGAGGAAGACGACGTTCGCCGAGGCGACGCCGTAGAGCGTCGCGATGAAGGCGCCGGAGATCGCCGGCCCCAGCGTCGAGGGCTGGTCGAGGTTCTGCAGCACGTGCACGAGGCCGAGGACGGTGCCGAGGATCCCCATCGTCGGCGCGAAGCCGCCCGCTTTCTCGAAGATCGCCCGGTCGGCGGCGGCGCGCCCCGAGGCGCCGTCGATTTCGTTCTCCAGCACCTGCAGGATCACCTCCGGTTCGGTGCCGTCGACGACCAGCTGCAGGCCTTTGCGGGTGAACTCGTCGTCGAGGTCCTCGACGCCGCTCTCCAGCGCCAGGAGGCCCTCGCGCCGCGCCTTCTCGGCGAGCGAGACCAGCAGCGCGACGCGCCCCGCCAGGTCGTGCTGCTGCGCCGACATCGCCCGTTTGTAGAGACCGGGGATCCGTTTTATCGACTCCGTCGAGGTGGAGGCGAGCGTCGCCCCGAGGGTGCCCCCGAACACGATCAGGATCGCGGGCGGGTCGATGAAGGAGCCGATCTGGCTGCCCTCCATCGTCGCGCCCATGAGCAGGCCCACGCAGGCGAGCCCGATTCCTATCGCGGTCGAGGCCTTCATCAGTTCTCCGCCGGGTAATCGACAGCGCGCAGCCGAGCTTCAGCGATCTGCGGACCGAGGCGCTTGAGGGCGCGCTCGAGGATGCCGACGCGCCACTCGCGCACCGCCGCGGTCACCGAGTCCGGGGACTCGGCGACGACGAGCTTCGTCCCCGTGGTGAGGGTGACGGTGGTGTCCGGGGTCGACTCGACCGTGAGGACGAGGTCCGGGTTCAGGTCGAACTCGTGTTCAGACCCGCCGAGTCGGTGCAGGCGGATCATCGCTTCAGGTTGACCAGGTTCTGCAGCATTTCGTCGGCCGTCGAGATCACCCGCGAGTTGGCTTCGAAGCCGCGCTGCGCGGAGATCATGTTGGTGAATTCGCTCGCCAGTTCGACGTTCGACATCTCCAGCGTGCCGCTGATCGTCAGGCCGAAGCCTTCGCCGGGCGTGCCGTCCTGGGCTTTGCCGGAGGCGGCGCTTTCGATCCAGTTCGAGCCGGTGGTGCGCTGCAGGCCGGCCTCGTTCTGGAATTTGGCGATCGAGATGTAGCCGGCGGTGGCGCGGGGGCCGCCGCCTTCCGGCACGTAGCTGACCGAGCCGTCCTGGCCGATCGACACGTCCGTCGCGCCTTTCGGCACGATGATGTAGGTGTCCGGCGCGCCGCCGCCCGGTTTTTCCTTGCCGAGCACGTACTCGCCGTTCTGGGTCGTGAGGTAGCCCTGCTGGTTGAAGGTGAAGTTGCCGGCGCGGGTGTATTCGACCGCGGTCGGCACCGCGGGCGGCGTCCCGTTGGCGACGATGAACATGCCTTCGCCCTCGATCGAGAGGTCGGTCGTTTCGCCGGTCGACTGCTCGGAGCCTTCGCCCATCAGGTTGTCGATCGAGCCGAGCTTGACGCCGAGCCCGACCTGCGCCGGGTTGCGCCCCGCCTGGCCGTTGCCGGGCGCGGCCGCCCCGATGACCATCTGCGAGAGCGAGTCGGCGAAGGTGACCCGGCTCGCCTTGTAGCCGACGGTGTTGACGTTGGCGATGTTGTTCGCCGTCACGTCGAGCATCGTCTGGTGGTTCTTGAGGCCGCTCACGGCGGCGTACATCGCGCGCATCATGGTTGTCTCGTGTCCTTTCTCACCGCGGCCTCCTCGCTGAGGTCCGGCCATGGCTTG
>DASZUW010000104.1:0-9045 GCA_035547475.1 Solirubrobacterales bacterium | reverse complement strand
GAGCGTGTTGAACTGTTCCTGGCTGAGCGACGACTGGGGCACCACGCCGAAGAAGTTGGCGGGCACGGCCGCGGCGCTCGCGGCGAAGGCGCCGAGCGCGAGGACGACGGCCAACGCGGCCGTCAGGGCGCGCGCCTTCCTGCTGGCTTTAAGCATCGATCCCTCCATGATGGGGTTGTGGACTAGCTCGCGTTGGACGAGGGGACGCGTCCGTCGGAGCCGCCCTGGCCCGACTTACGCTGGCGGTAGAGCACCACGCCGATCGAGATCGCCGCGAGGACCACGACCGCGATCAGGATGGGGACGACGGGCGAGGAGCCGCCATTGCCGTTCGAAGGGCCGGCGGTGAGGCCGGCGTGCGCGACGGGCTTGTTGCCGCTGATGCCGCTTGCGGTCTGGCCGCCACCGCCGCCGCCCGACTTGCCGCCACCGCCGCCACCGGCCGTGGAAGACTGGCCTTCTTCTTCCCGCGAGGAAGACCCTTCCTTCTTATGGCCTCCCGACTTCCCTTCGGACCCTTCCGCTCCCCCGCCGACTTCGGCCTCGGAGCCGGTCGCCCGACCCGATTCGCCGGTCGCGGTGTTGGGAGTGCTGTGATGGGTAGGCGACTTGCCCGTGCCGTTGCCCCCGGTGGTCGGGGTGCTTTCGACCGACGGGACTTCGGTTTCGTAGGTCATGCAGGTCGCGGTCTTGCATTCCGCACGCGCGGCCACGGGAAATAGAGCCAATGCCAGCAGAGCAAGCACTGACGGAAGCAAGAAGAAGGAGCGGGCCGAGCTACGGGCCTGGCGGTGGGGGGCACCTTGCATTCCGCGCAAGGTTAGAGGAATCGGCGGCGTTCCTCGGCCCGATCGTCCTGATCGGCGCGCTGGCGCTGACCGGCGGCGGCTTCTCGCTGAGCTCCCGGCATATCGCCGGGCTCGTCGTCTGGCTGCTCGTGGTGGGCCTGCTGGTGCTCGGCGTGGCTGGGAGGTCCCTGCTCGCGAGGCCGTTCTACTGGGCATCAGGGCTGCTCCTGGGCTTTGCAATTTGGTCTGCAATCTCATCTCTCTGGTCCGGTTCTGTCGAGTTGAGCGTCACCGAGGCGGACCGCGTCCTCATGTACCTCGGCGTGTTCCTTGCCGCGTTCCTCCTCGCCCAAACCAGCCAACGGCGCCAACGTTTCGGTGAAGGCATCGCGATCGCGTTGGCCTTGCTGGCGATCCTGGCGCTGGCGACGCGCCTCCTGCCGCACGTCTTCGACCTCTCCTTCGACGAAACGAAAGGCTCACGCCTGCAGTACCCACTCGGCTACTGGAACGCCGACGCGATCCTCTTCTCCTTCGCCGCCGCCCTCTGCCTGTGGATGAGCCGCCGCTCGCTGAGCCGCGTCCTGCGCGGGTTCTCGGTCGCCGCGCTGCCCGCCGTCCTGCTGGCGCTCTACTTCACCCATTCGAGGGGGGGTGTGCTGACGCTGATCGTCGCCGCCGGGACGCTGATCGTCCTCTCCCGCGACCGCCTCTGGTACCTGGCGACGCTGCTGATCGCCGCGGTGCTGACGCTGCCCGCCGTCTACGCGGCACACCACTACCAGAACCTCGCCAACAACTGGAACTTCCCGGGGATCGTCGGCGAGGGGCTGAAAGCGGGCGCCATCCTGCTGGTGGGGATGGCGCTGGCGGTGCTTGCCGTCTGGGCGCTGCGGCGGCTCGAGCGGCGCGATCCGCCGCCCGTCCGGCGCGCCCTCGCGATCTCCCGCGACCGCCGCGTGCTGAACGGGATCGCGCTCGGCGCCCTCGTCCTCGCGATCGTCGCCGGGATCCTCTACGGCGAGAGCGCCTGGGACAAGTTCACCAGCACCGACCTCGCCGCGCCCTCCGGCCTGGCCGAAGCCTCCAGCCGCGGCCGCATCCAGTTCTGGGAAGTCGCGCTCGAAGCCTTCGACGAAAAGCCGATCGTCGGCCAGGGCGCCGGCACCTACCAGTTCGCCTGGGACCAGCTGCGCCCGATCCCGATGACCAACACGCAGGCGCACTCGCTCTACCTGCAGGCGCTCGGGGAGCTGGGGATCGTCGGCGGGCTCCTGATCCTGGGACTGGTCCTGTTCCTGCTCTGGACCGGCTACACGGCCTGGCGCGCGGCGGGCGGCCGCGAGCGGGAGCTCTACGCGATCCTCCTCGGCGTCGCCCTCGCCTTCGCGATCGGCGTCGCCTACGACTGGTTCTGGCAGCTCGCCGTGGTCGGCTCGGTCTTCTTCATGGCCACCGGGATCCTCGTCGCGGCGCGCTGCGGGCAGCTCTGGCGGGCGCGCGCGGCGGCCCGCGCGCGCGAAGGGGTCGAGGTGGAGACCGACGCCGAAAACCGCCGCTTCGGCCTCACGATCGCCGGTTTGGCCATAGCCTGGCTGACCATGCTCGCGCTCACCGGCCCGCTCCTGGTCGACCACGAGATCAGCCAGTCGAACTCCGCCGTCGCGGCGAGCAACGCCTCGCCTGACCCGGCGACCGCGGCGCGCGAATTCGAAAGCGCCGTCGACCACGCCGAAACCGCCCGCTCGATCGAGCCGTGGGCGGCGACGCCGTACCTCCAGCTAGGCCTCTTGGCGCAGGCGCAGGGGGAACTTCCGGAAGCGATCCACCGCTTCGGCCAGGCCATCGACCGCGAGGACCACAACTGGGCGCTCTACTACTTGCGGGCGAAGGCCGAGCACCAGGCAGGGCAGAAGGAAGCCGCCCAGAAGGACCTGAGCGAAGCAAAACGCCTCAATCCGCTCGAAACTTGCCTCACCGAAGGGTTTGAAGGTTGCGGATGACCCGAACGCCAGACACCGAGAAGATCGCCGCCGAGCGCCGGGCCGCCGCCGCCGCGCCGGAGCGGCGCGCGACCGCGATCCAATACCGGGCCGCGGACCGGCTCGGGCTGAGCGGGCCGGAGGGCTCGCGCCGGCGCGGCGCGCTCCTGCGGCGCCTCTTGGCGCTGAGCGACTGGACGGCGCTGATCGCCGCGCTCTTGGTCGTCACCGCGGCGACCTCCTCGACCGACCTCGCCGACCTCTTCTGGGCGATCCTCTTCAGCCCCAGCTGGATCCTCGTGGTGAAGCTGCACGGGCTCTACGACCACGACCACCGGCGGATCCGCCACTCGACGCTCGACGAGCTGCCCTCGCTGGTCTCGGCGACGGTGCTCGGGACCCTGGTCATCGACGCCCTGATGGCGATCAGCCCGGTCGGGCCGCTCTCGCCGAAGAGCGCGATCGGCCTCGGGATCGGCACGCTGCTCGGCAGCTTCGTCCTGCGCGGCGTCCTGCGCTGGGTCTGGCACCGGGCGACGCCGGTGGCGCTCGGCCTCGTGATCGGCCCGCCCGCGACCGTCGACACCGTCGCCCGCCGCGTCGTCACCCACCCGGAGACGCGCCTGCACCTCGTCGGCTACCTCTCCTCCTCGCGCGAGGAGGACTCGGCCGAGCTGCCGCGCCTCGGCACGCTCGCCGACATCTCCGAGGTCGCCGAGGTGACCGGGATCGAGCGCGTCGTGGTGACCGAAGAGCAGATGTCGGAGCCGGCCGCCGAGCGGCTGATCGAGGAGTGCAAGAAGGCCGGCCTGGCGCTCACCTTCCTGCCCCAGCACTACGGCCTGCTCGGGCCGGGGATTGAGCTGAACCGCCTCGCCGAGCTGCCGGTGCTCGACTTCCGCTTCTCCGACCCGCCGCGCTCCACCCAGGCGATGAAGCGGGCGATGGACGTCTTCGTGTCGGGGCTGCTGCTGATCGCGATCTCCCCCCTGCTCCTCTGCGCGGCGATCGCGACGCTCGTCGACTCCGGCCGCCCCGTCTTCTTCCGCCAGCGGCGCGCGGGCACGGACGGGGTCCCCTTCACGATGCTGAAGTTCCGCACCATGGTCGCCGACGCCGAGGAGCGCCTCGGCGAGCTGATCGACCTCTCGAAGCTCTCCGAGCCCGCCTTCAAGATCCCCGACGACCCGCGCGTGACCCGCGTCGGCAAGCTCCTGCGGCGGACCTCGATCGACGAGCTCCCCCAGCTCTTCAACGTCCTGCGCGGCGAGATGTCCCTGGTCGGACCCCGCCCGGAGGAGGAGGCGATCGTCGCCCTCTACGACGAGCGCCAGCGCGGCCGCCTCGCGATCAAGCCCGGCCTGACCGGCCCGATGCAGGTCTACGGCCGCGGCGACCTCACCTTCGAGGAGCGCCTGGCGATGGAGCGCGATTACCTCGACAACCTCTCGCTCCTGACCGACCTGCAGATCCTGATGCGCACCCCGCGCGCGATCATGCGCGGCGAAGGCGCCTACTAGCGTCCCGCGGATGCCATCCGTCGACCTCGAGGTCGCGATCGTCAGCCACGGCGCCGAAGGCCTGCTGCGGCGCTGCCTGGCGAGCCTGCGGGAGCATCCGCCGCGCACCGCGACGATGCGGGTGACGGTGGTCGACAGCGGCAGCCCCGACGGGACGCCGGACATGGTGGAGCGCGAGTTCCCCGAGTTCCGGCTCGAGCGGCGGGGCAACATCGGCTTCTCGGCGGCCAACAACCTGGTGCTGCGGGAGAGCCGCGCCGACGCGGTCCTGCTCCTCAACCCCGACACCGAGGTCTACGCGGGGACGCTCGACACCTGCCTGGCGCGGTTGGCCGCGGACCCGGCGATCGGGATGGTCGGGGCGAAGCTGGTGCGCGAGGACGGCGAGCTCGACCACGCCGCCAAGCGCTCGTTCCCGACGCCGCTGGCGGCGCTCGCGCACTTCACCGGGATCGGGCGCGGCGAGGGCGCCGGCGCCTCGCTCTCCCAGTACCGGGCGACGCACCTGGGCGAGGACGAGGCGGGGGAGGTCGACGCGGTCAACGGCGCCTTCATGCTCTGCCGGGCGGAGGCGATCGCCCAGGTCGGCCTCCTCGACGAGGGCTACTGGCTCTACATGGAGGACCTCGACTGGTGCCACCGCTTCTGGGACGCGGGCTGGAAGGTCTTCTACGAACCGGCCGCGGTCGCGCTCCACGTGAAGGGCGGCTCGAGCGCCCGCCGCCGCGCCCCGCGGCAGGAGATCGCCTTCCACCGCGGCATGGGCCGCTTCTACCGCCGCTTCGACGCCCCCGCGGCGAACCCGCTCCTGAACCTGGCGGTGTACGCGGGCATCGCCGCCAAACTGGCCGTGAGCCTCACCATCACCGCCCTCCGACGATGTTGATGGGCCGAAAAGTGCGCCATATCGTGGTTTTTCGGCCCATCAACATGAGTGGGCGAGGTGGAGGGCGCCGACGAGGGCGCTGCGGGGGCCGAGGGCGGGGGGCATGATCTCCGGGGCGGGGACGTAGCCCGCCAGGGTCTCGTGCAGGTGCAGGCGCACTCGCTCGATCAGGCCGGGGGCGCGGGCGACGCCGCCGCCGAGGACGATGCGTTCGGCCGAGACGGCCATGACCACGTTGGCGAGGCCGAGGGCGAGGTAGGAGGCCTCGAGCTCCCACGCCTCGGGGTCGGTCAGCTCCTCCGCCGGCCGTCCCCAGCGCGCGCGCATCGCGGTGCCCGAGGCGAGGCCCTCGAGGCAGTCGCCGTGGAAGGGACAGCAGCCCTCGAAGGGGTCGCCGCCGCGGTCGTGCGGGATCAGCATGTGGCCGACCTCGGGATGCAGGAAGCCGTGGACGGGGCGCCCGTTGGCGAAGACGCCGCCGCCGATCCCGGTGCCGACGGTGACGTAGACGAAGGTCTCGAGGCCCTGCGCGGCGCCGTGGCGCCACTCGCCGAGCGCGGCGGCGTTCACGTCGGTGTCGAGGGCGATCGGCACCCGCAGCGCCTCGCCGAGCGCGCCCGCCACGTCGACGCCCTGCCAGCCGGGCTTCGGCGTCGTCAGGATCGTCCCCCAGCGGGGCGAGCCGCGGCGCACCTCGACGGGGCCGAAGAGGCCGACGCCGAGCGCCTCGAGGTCCGGCTCGGCGGCGAAGAACTCGACCGCGCGCCCGATCGTCTCCGCGGGCGTCGTGGTCGGGAAGGTCTCGACCCGGGCGAGCTCGGCGCCCTCGCCGCCGCCGATCGCGCAGTTCCAGTGCGTCCCGCCCGCCTCGATCGCGCCGCGGCTCATTCGAGCACCGCCCGCTCTTCCGTCGCCTTGCGGAAGATCGCCACCGCGGCGACGAGCAGGACGATCGCCGCGCCGAGGCCGATCGCGATCCCGGCGAGGTCGGCGACCTTCGAGGTGGCGACGCGCCAGGCCGCCTCGGCGGCTTCGCGGTCGCGCGTCCCGGCGATCAGCTCGTCGACGATCTCGTGCCCGGCGACGGCGCGGGCGAGCAGCGCCAGGCCGCCGGTCGCCGCGAACGCCAGGCCGACGCCCACCAGCGTGCGCCCGAGCCGCCGCCGGCCGAGGTAGATCGCGACGACGTAGAGCAGGAGCGTGACGATGACCGCCGGCGCGGTCAGGTGGCGGATCACGCGCACCACGTCCTGGGCCTGGCTCAGCTCCTCGGCTTCCAGGACCTCGATGCGCGCGGCGCCCGGTTCGACCTGGCCCGCGAGGTCCGCGGCGCCGAGCTCTTCCGCCAGGCCTTCTTCTTCGAGCACGCCGGCGAGCTGGCGCAGCGCCGGGGTCAGGTTCACGACGACCGCGCCCCGTTCGGCCGGGTCGCCTTCTTCGTCCAGCACCCGCAGGAGCGCCTTGTGGCCGGCGCGGTTCGCCCGCTCCCAGGTCGCCTCGAACCGCCTCGTCCTCATCACCCGTTCGGCGAGCTGGGTCTGCTCGGCGCGCAGCCGCGGCACCACGGTTTCGGCGACGCCTTCCTCGCCGGCGGCCTCGAGCTGGGCCTGGGTGCCGGCGACGAGCTCTTCGCCGAGGAACTCGGCCACGCGGTGGCGCACCTGCCCGCTCTTTAGGAGCCGACCGCTCACCGAGACCCAGCCGCCGGTCGAGAGCAGCTGCCGGTTGGCCCAGATCGAGCCGATCGCGACGGTGCCGGCCAGCACCGCGAGGACGAGCAGGACGACGATCGCGACCGGGTGGCTGCTCGGCGCCCTCATCGGACCCCCAACGCGTAGAAGTCGTAGGTGATGCGGTCGGCGCCGCCTTCGACGGCGAGCGTGCTCGCTTCCGGGACCGGGTCGAAGGGGCCGGGCCGGACGACCCGCGGGGCGGCGCGCAGCAGGAGGCCGTCGCCCGCGGTTTCGGGGACGAGGCGGTAGCGCGTATCCCCGTTCACGACCGCGTGGCGGGAGGCGGCGTGGAAGAGGAAGGTCTGCACGCGTTCGAGGCCCGAGACGCCCGCGCCGTGGATCCGCGCGAGGACGACTTCGCCCGGGCCGGGGGTCGGCACGTCCACGGCTTCGCCCGCCGCCGCGCTCACCGATCCGAGCTTCCGTTCCGCACCGCAGCGGTCCCGTACCCGCCCGAGCACCTGCCAGCGTTCGTCTTCCCAGAGCGGCGCGAAGTGGCAGAGGACGGCGCGCGCCTGTTCGGGCGGGTCCCAGCCGGCGAAGCGGTCGTCGACGTCGGCGGTCGGGAATTCCGGCACCACCACCAGGGGGTTGTGACGCAGGAGGCGTTCGGGGCCGTCGGGATCTTCGACGGCTTCCGCGTTCAGGCGGTCGAGCCGCGGCGTGTAGGCGCTGTAGTTCTGGAAGACGGGCAGCGGGTGCCAATCGAGGTCGTAGGCCCAGGCGGCGCCGGCCTCCCAGGGTTCGATCGCGACCGTGTGGCCGCGCAGCGCGGCGAGTCCCTGCGGCGCCAGCCCGTACGCGGCTTCCATCGCGGCGTGGCCGAAGGCGATCAGCGTGTCGCGGCGGTTGGGGCTGAGGAGCGTGCGCGCGTTTTCGACCGCGTCGCGGACGTTGGCCACCGGGTCGAAGTTCGTCCCGACGCCCGCGGGGCGCACCGGCAGCCCGATCGCGAAGACGATCGCGGCGCCCACCAGCATCAGGCCGCGGTGCCTGCCGCCGAGGCCGACCGCGACCCAGACCACGGCGGCGTTGCCGAAGAGCACGGTGAGGTGGCCGGCGTCGATCCGCACCACGCCCTCCTTGTAGATCGCGAAGGAGACGAGCGCCGCGATCAGCGTCCCGGCCCGGCGCGTCGCGCGGTCGCGCCCGCCCCAGAGCCAGGCGGCGGCGATCAGGGCGAGGCCCGAGGCGATCGCCGCGACCACCGCGGCTGTCACCTTCCAGGGCGCGACCGCGGTGGAGCGCAGCATCGCCGCGCTGTAGCCGCTCGAGATCTCGATCGTGTGGGCGACGAAGGCCGGGACGTCGCCGAGGCGTTGGCCGCTCGCCAGCCACAGCACCAGCGCGAGGCCGAGGAAGACGACCACGTAGGCGGCGATCCGACGGGCGCCGGCCCGCGCACCGGCCAGCGCGAGGAGGAAGACGACCGCGACCAACGGCCCGGTCGAGAGTTTGATCAGCGCCGCGGGCGCGGCGAAGATCGCGGCGGCGATCGCGAAGGCCCAGAGCTCCCGGCCCGAGCGCTCGCCTTCGAGCAACCAGGAGCAGGCGAAGACCGCGCTCAGCAGGCCCACCTCGAGCAGCGGCATCGGCAGCCAGGCGACGGCGACGAACGCGACCGCCCCCGCCAGGAGGAGCGGCAGCGCCCGCCGCAGCGCCCACACCAGACCGACGCAGAAGAGCACGTAGAGCGCCGCCGCATAGAGGAAGCTCAGCACGCTGAGCCCGCCGAACCAGACGATCCGCGAGTTCAGGAAGCCGAGCGGCCCGTACGTGAACACCACTTCCTTCCCGAACCGCAGCCCTTGATGGACGGCCATGGCCAGCCCGGCGTTCCAGCTCGGATCGAGCCCCGCCCCCGGCGTCTGGAACCCGATCTGCCACCCGAGCAGCGCGACGACCAGCCCGCCCCAGACCGACACAGGCACCCGTTTGGCCGCCGTCGTCATGCGGGCGCAGGGTACCGGGGGTGGGGCGGCGGGCCGTCCACAGGGGTTCGGGGCGCGGGCGGCGGTGGTCCTGGGCGCCTCATGGGGGTCCTGGCAGGCTGTGTCCCCCCTGAGGCGCCCCGGGCGGGGGGGGTGCGGGGGAGGCAAGGGTTCGGACGGTCAGGAGACAGCGTGGTCGGAGAAC
>DASZUW010000103.1:0-2370 GCA_035547475.1 Solirubrobacterales bacterium | reverse complement strand
ACAGCCTGCCAGGACCCCCATGAGGCGCCCAGGACCCACTCGGACGGCCGCCGGTGCCCCGAAGTGGTGTGGACGGCCCGAGCGAGCGGGCGGCGGCCCAAGCTCCTCGGCCGCCCTACCGCGCTAGCGCGTCGATCATGTCGCCCAGCTTCTCGGGCGGAACCACCGGCGTCAGGACGGGGCAGGTGACGCCGCCCGCCACGAACTGCTCGAGTCGGTCCTTCATCTCCTCCGGGCTGCCGAAGATGAACATCTGCTCGATCGCCTCCCAGGGGGCCTCGGCGGCGGCCTTCTGACGATCGCCGCCCGCCCAGGCGTCGAGCATCGGCTGGATCTTCTCGCCCCAGCCGAGCCATTTGTAGAACTCGGTGTAGACGGGGACCGTGATGTAGGTGGAGAACATGTAGCGGGCCAGGGGCTCGACCTCCTCGCGCGGGCCGGGGAGGAGGAAGAAGCGGCAGAGGAGCTCGAAGCCATCGGGCGCGCCGTCGAGCTGCGCGGTCACCTGGGGGAGGCCGTCGAGGGGGAGGAAGTTGGTGAAGGCCCCGTCGGCCTGCTCGACCGCCAGCTCCAGCATCTTCCCGCGCAGGGCCGCGAGGACGATCGGCACCTCGTGGGCGGGCTTCGTTTCGAGCTTGAAGCGGGTCGCGGTGCGCTCTCCCGCCAGGGCGACGCGGAGGAATTCGAGGGTCTCGCGGACCTTCGACAGCGGGCGCTCGAAGGGGATGCCGTTCCAGCCTTCGATGATCCGGTCCGAGGAGGAGCCGATGCCGAGGACGAAGCGCCCTCCCGAGGCGTCCGCCAGTGCCGCCGCCTCCTGCGCCAGGAGCGCCGGGCCGCGCTGGAAGACGCCGACGATCCCGGTCCCGAGACGCATCCGCTCGGTCCAGGCGGCGCTCAGCGCCAGCGGCGTGAAGCCGTCCGGGCCCGCCGTCTCGCCGGTCCACAGGTCGGTGTAGCCCGCCGCCTCGGCGCGCTTCACGAACTCGCCGTGCTCGGCGAGCGGCACCCCGCTCAGCGGCAGCGTCAGACCCCAGCGTCCCTCCATCGCCCGCGACCATATAGGGTCCGCCCTCCGATGCCTTCGCCGGACCAGGCCAAGCCGGATCGCAACCTCGCGCTGGAGCTCGTGCGCGTCACCGAGGCGGCCGCCCTCGCGGCTGCGCGCTGGGTCGGGCGCGGCGACAAGAACGCCGCCGACGGCGCCGCGGTCGACGCGATGCGCCTCGTCCTCGACTCGGTCGACATGGACGGCACCGTGGTCATCGGCGAGGGGGAGAAGGACGAAGCCCCGATGCTCTTCAACGGCGAGCGGATCGGCGACGGCAACCCGCCCGAGGTCGACATCGCGGTCGACCCGCTGGAGGGGACGCGCCTCTGCGCCCTCGGCATGCCGAGCGCGCTGGCCGTGATCGCGCTGGCCGAGCGTGGCTCGATGTTCGACCCCGGCCCCTGCGTCTACATGGAAAAGCTGGCGGGCGGCGAAGACATCGCCGACCTGCTCGACCTCGACCGGCCGCTGGTGGAGACCTGCAAGCTCGTGGCCGAGCGCCGCGGCGGCTCGATCGGCGACGTGATCGTGGTCGTCCTCGACCGCCCGCGCCACGAGGAGCAGATCCGCGCGATCCGCGAGGCCGGTGCCCGCATCCGCCTGATCACCGACGGCGACGTCTCGGCGGCCCTCCTGGCCGTTTCCGAACGCTCCCCGGTCGACCTCCTCTGGGGCATCGGCGGCACGCCCGAGGGCGTCCTCTCGGCGGCGGCGCTGAAGTCGATGGGCGGCCAGCTGCTGGGACGCCTCTGGCCCCGCAACGACGAGGAGCGCAGCGCCGCGGTCAACGCCGGCTACGACCTCGACCGGATCCTCACGGCCGACGACCTCTGCTCCGGCGAGGACGTCTTCTTCTCCGCCACCGGCGTCACCGACGGCGACGTCCTCCAAGGCGTCCGCTACCGCGGCAAAGGCGCGACCACCGAATCGCTGGTGATGCGCTCCCGCTCCGGCACCGTCCGCCGCATCCAGGCCACGCACGACCGCCACAAGCTGCGCGAGATCGCCGGCGGCGTCGAGCGTTACGGCTGACAAGCTTCGAGGCGCCTGCGGCTGCTCGGGAGGCCTGCGGGGGAGGGACGGGGAGCCTCCGTGGCCCGACACGCGTCCCCGGGACGCGCTGCGTGGATCACCGGTGCCATGGCCCGGGTGATCCACGCAGCGCGTTGGAGGCCGTCGAGGAACCCGCACGGGAGCGTGGAGAAGGACACCGAAGGCGCACGGGGTCACACCTCCGTGCGCCTCCCGTGCCGGGCCTCCCCCCGCCCCGGCGTGCGTTCGTCGCTTGTTGCCGCATACGGGACAAGCGACGAACGCAC
>DASZUW010000102.1:0-4343 GCA_035547475.1 Solirubrobacterales bacterium | reverse complement strand
GGCGCCCAGGACGCCGTCCCGCCATCCGCACCCCTGTGGACGGCCCGCGCCGCCCCCTTGACTCCCGCCCACCCCGCGAGATGATGAGCACGTCATGGCTGAGCGCAGCCTGATCGCGGTCGTCACTCCGGCCTTCGGGTCGGCGGAGTCGGTCGCGGCGCTCGCGCGGGAGGTGGACGGGACCCCGACCGAGGTGAGGCTCGTGGCGCCGGCCGTCTGCCCCAACACGCTGCACCATGCGATGGGCGACGTCGACGTGCCGCGCGTCCACGCCGCCAAGCGGCTGGAGGACGCCTTGGCCGCCGCGCGGGCGCTCGGGCTCCAGGCGACGGGAGAGGTCGGCGACTCCGATCCGGTGCGGGCGGCGCAGGACGCGCTGCTGGAGAAGCCCGCCGAGGAGGTGCTGCTCTTCTGCCACGACGACGACTGCAAGGAGTGGTACGAGAGCGGGCTGTGGAAGCACGCCGAGGAGGAGCTGGCGCCGCTGCTGAAGCTGGTGGTGGTCGACCGCGGCGACCACGTGGTGAAGACCGAGGAAGCACCCCCCGGTCACCTGAGCGCCTCCGACGGGTCGGCGGGCAACGCCTACCTGCCGGGCGTGAGCCGCGCCGACATGGCGGTGATGGTCCTCGGCGTCCTCGGCACGATCGTCGCCATCGTCCTCGCCGCCGCCGCGGCGACGGGCGGCACCGCGACCGGATGGCGCGCCGGCGCCATCGGCGTCGCGATCGCGGTCGCCCTGGTCAACATGTCGAACGTCGTCGGCACCCTCCTGATGGACAGCGTCAGCTACCACGGCGGCTTCGCCAAGATGTTCCGCGACCTCGCGCTGGTCGGCACGCCCGTCGCCGTCCTCGTCAACCTCGCGATCCTGATCTTCGGCTGAGCGCCCGCGCGCGCCGCTAGTCCGGCAGCGGCGTCGTCTCCGCCGCCGCCCGGTGTTCGGCGGTGTCGCGACGATGCAGGGCCTCGAGGACCTCCTCGGCGAGCTGGGAGCCGTCCTCGGAGCGCAGCGGCGTCGCGTTGATCCGCATCACCACGCCGTCGGCTTCGACCTCCTCCAGCGAGACGCTCGGCCGGTAGCGGGTCGGCACGGTGATCGTGCGCAGCAGTTGCTCTTCGACGTCGCGGGGGCCGACGTGGCGCGGGAAGTGCACCCGCACGTCGACCTTCTCGGGCTCGCGCAGCGGCACCACGGCGAGGCTCAGCAGCACCTGGTTGGGGATCTGCAGGCGGTCGGCCCCCTGGCTCAGCGTCGTGTAGAAGAGGCCGAGCGAGGTCACCGTGCCCTCCACCGATCCGGCCATCGCGCCGCCGACGAAGCGCACCCGTTCGCCCACCCGGAACGGCCGCGTGGTCTGCAGGACGATCCCGGCGAAGATCGCGCCGAGGCTCTGCTGGGCGGCGAGGCCGAGCAGGACGGCGGTGAAGGCGCCGCCGACCGCCAGGGTCCCCGCGTTGACGCCCGCGATGCGCAGCGCCACGACGACGACCGCGAGGCTCGCCAGCAGGCGGAAGACGAAGCCGGTCGTCCCCGCGGTGGCCGGGTCGAGGCGACGGTAGAGGCGCGGCTGCACCGAGCGCAGGAGCAAGGAGATCGCGGCGCTGCCGACGATGATCAGCACGATCACGGTGCCGATCCGGAACCATTCGCCGTAGCCGGGGGCGATCTGCCGGCGGTGCGAGTAGAGGACCAGGGTCCCGACCAGCGCGAGGACGGCGACGACGAACCCGACCATGGTGCTCTTCGAGTCCTTCCTCGTCTCGATCTCCTCGCCCAACCCGAGCGACTGCCAGGCGTGCGTGCGCGTCTCGAAGAGCTCGCGCGGCAGTTTCGGCCGTTTCGGTCTGCGAGCGGGCATCAAGGGCCGCTACCCGGTCGCCCGGTCGCTAATCGCCCGCACGCCGCGCCGAGGAGGTCACCCGCGCAGGGCCGCGGCGGCTTCCTCGCGCGTCGGGAAGACGCGCAGCGAGTGCTCGAGGCCGGTGACCTCGAGGACGCGCCGGACCTGCTCGTTCTGACAGCAGAGGACCAGTCCGCCTTCGCCGCCGTTGCCCGCCGCCGCGTCGACCCGCTGCCAGGCGCGCACCACGAGCGCGATCCCGGTCGAGTCGATGAAGGTGCAGTCGGTGAGGTCGATCAGGACCGCCGCCTTGGGCGAGCTGATCGCCGCCTCGAGCGGCCCTTCGAGTTGCGTGGCGGTGGAGAGGTCGAGCTCCCCGTTGACCTCGAGCAGGCGGATGCCGCCCTCGAGTTCGGAACCTGACGCTTGGAACGGTGCGGAACCCACTGCGCCGCGATGCTAGCGCAGCGCGTCACGGAAGTGGCACAAGTGCCCGCGCGGGGAGGAGGGGCCCGCTCGCTCCGTTTGCCGGCTGGTGGCCTGGGTATCAGGGCCAACGCGAGGCCGGTAGTTTGCCTTTTGCGTGAGGCCTTCTGACGGTGTCTCGCGCGCCCATCCGCAGGGACAAGAACCTTGAGCACCGCCAACGTCGACCCAAGAGGCCTCCATATCTCCCTCCCAGCGAAGGCGGAGAACGTGGCCGTGGTGCGCCACGCGATCGCCGGCCTGGCCGTGGAGATCGGCATGGACGAGGCCTCCACGGCGGACCTGAAGACGGTGGTCACGGAGGCCTGCATGAACGTCGTCGTGCACGCCTACCCTGACGGCTACGACGGCCCACTCGAGGTCGATGCGGTGCCCGACGGCGACGGCCTCACCGTCGCGGTGCGTGACTTCGGCCGTGGCATCAGCCCGCGCCCCGGCGTCGACCGCCCGAGCCTGCGGATCGGCCTGGCGCTGATCGCGGCCCTCTCCTCCAGCTTCGAGATCCGCGGCGGGGTCGAGCAGGGGACCGAGATCCGCATGCACCTGCCGCTGCTGTCGCGAGCGGTCGCCGACCCCGAGGGCGCCCACGCCGATCGCCCGCCGGTCCCCGACGCGACCGAGATGACGGTCGGCCCGCCGGAGCTGGTCGGCCCCGTCCTGAGCCGCGCCCTCACCGCGCTGGCCGCCCGCCACGAGATCACGATCGACCGCATCTCCGACGCGATGCTCCTCTCCGACGCGATCTCCGCCGCCGCGCCGCGCGGCTTTGCCGACGGCCACGTCCGCCTCAGCATCGCCGACCGCCCCGAGGGCGTCGAGCTGAAGGTCGGCCCGATGGCCGCGGGCGCCGCCACCTCGCTGCGCCAGAGCCTCTCGCTGCCCGACGTCGGCGGCTCGCTCGAATCCCTGGCCGACGAGGTCCGCACCGAGTCCGATGGCGACGGCGAGTACCTCGTCGTCGCGATCGCCGCCGTCGGCTGAGGCGGGCCTAGCGGCCCTCGTCCTGCTCGGCGACCTGCTCGCGGATCCGCTCCAGCGTGCGGCGCAGGATGCGCGAGACGTGCATCTGCGAGTGGCCGATCCGCGCGGCGATCTGCGACTGGGTCATGTCCTCGACGAAGCGCAGGCGCAGGATCAGGCGCTCGCGCTCGTCGAGCTGCGGCAGGACCCCCTCGAGGGAGAGCTTGTCGTCGACCAGTCGGTAGCCCTCGTCCTCGTCGCCGACCCACTCGGAGGCGGGAGCTTCGTCCTCCTCGCCGCCGACGGGGCGGTCGAGGGAGAGCGGCCGGCGGTTGTGGTCTGCCTCCAGCACCTCCAGCACGTCGCCCGGCTCGATCCCGAGCTTGGCGGCGATCTCGTTGACGGAGGGGGAGCGCTGCAGCTCGACCGTCAGCTGCGAGGTCGCTTTCTCGACCTCGGCCATGCGGTCGTGGAGGCCGCGCGGCACGCGCACGGTCCAGACGCGGTCGCGGAAGTGGCGCTTCAGTTCGCCGAGGATGGTGGGGGAGGCGAAGGCGGCGAAGGGGGTGCCGCGGGCGGGGTCGAAGCGGTCGACCGCGTTCACCAGGCCGAGGTTCGCCACCTGCAGGAGATCGTCGAAGGACTCGCTCGCGCCGCGATAGCGCAGCGCCAGGTTCTTGGCGAAGGGGAGATAACGGCGGACGAGCTCCTCGCGGGCGGCCGGGTCGCGCTGATCGCGCAGGCGGCGCCACAGCAGCGTCTCGGCGGCGAGGCCCTCTCCGGGGCCCGTCGGCGCCCCTTCGGGCACCGGTCGTATCTCTTCGCTCTCGGCTGGGACCATGCGGCGCGCGGCACCGGCGGCGCCGGGATCACACGATAGCGGCAGGTGGTTCCTGACCCGATTCCACTTCGGTCTTGCCGAGGCGTTTTTTCGCCGCGCTGAGCGGTCGGGCGATCGACTCCAGCGCTTTGCCCTCCGCGTTCACCCCGAAGAAGATCTCCGCGATGCCGCCGATCGCCATCACGACGGCGCCGATCAGGAAGCCGATGGCC
>DASZUW010000101.1:0-2879 GCA_035547475.1 Solirubrobacterales bacterium | reverse complement strand
GCGACAGCTTCCCGGCGCCCCGAGCCCCGCCCCCGGGCGACAGCTTTCACGCGCCCCGAATCCACCCCGGGCGCCGGCTTTCCCGCGCCCCGAACCCCACGCCCCCGCGCGCCGGCCTCCGCGCCCCGAGTCGCCGCCCCTGCGCCAGCCCCGTCAAACCCTGCGCGTCTGTAACCTTGCTTGACAATCACCGTATATTTGTCAAGCACGCAGACTTCGAATCCCAGTCTGACAAGGAGGAGAACGTGGAGGCGCACGTTGAACACGCGCATCACCATCACCACGACGATGACGTCGAGTTGAATCCGGCTGCTTGGAGCGACGGGAAGCGTTACGCCTGGTTGCTCGGCATTCTGGTTCCTCTGGCGCCGTTCATCGCCTGGGCCGCGGTCGAAGCGACCGGGTTCGGCGGGTTCTGGTTCCTCGGCCCGGTTCTTGTCTTCGTCGTTTTCCCGGTGCTGGATCTGGCGATCGGAATGGACGCGACGAATCCGCCGGACTCGGTCCTCAAGTGGCTGGAGCAGGACCATTACTACCGCTGGTGCACGTACCTGTTCATCCCCGTCCAGTACGCGGGGCTGATCTTCGCCGCCTGGAAGTGGGGGGACGGTGGGCTGTCGGTCGTCGAATCGATCGGGCTCGCCTTCACCATGGGTGTCGTCGGCGGGATCGGCATCAACACCGCGCACGAGCTCGGGCACAAGCGCGACGACCTGGAGAAGTGGCTCTCCCGCGTCGCCCTCGCGCAGACCGGCTACGGGCACTTCTTCATCGAGCACAACCGCGGCCACCACGTGCGGGTGGCGACGCCGGAGGATCCGGCGAGCTCGCGGCTGGGGGAGAGCTTCTGGGAATTCCTGCCGCGCACGGTGTCCGGCAGTCTCACCTCTGCCTGGCACATCGAGGCCGCGCGCCTCGACCGCCTCGGCAAGTCGCACTGGACCCTGCGCAACGACATCCTCGGCGCCTGGGCGATGACCGTGGTCCTCTTCGCCGCGCTGGCCGTGGCGTTCGGCCCCGTCGTGCTGCCGTACCTGATCGTGCAGGCGATCATCGGCTTCTCCCTGCTGGAGGTCGTCAACTACCTCGAGCACTACGGCCTCCTGCGGGAGAAGAAAGAGGACGGGCGTTACCAGCGCTGCCTGCCGCGCCACAGCTGGAACTCGAACAACGTCGCCTCGAACGTGCTGCTCTACCACCTGCAGCGCCACTCCGACCACCACGCCAACCCGACCCGCCGCTACCAGGCGCTCCGCCACGTCGACGAGGCGCCGCAGCTGCCGACCGGCTACGCGGGGATGATCGTCCTCGCCTGGTTCCCGCCGCTCTGGCGGCGGGTGATGGACCCGCGCCTGCTCGACCACTTCGAAGGCGACGTGACCAAGGCGAACATCCAGCCGCGCAAGCGGGAGAAGATCCTCCGCCGCTACGGCGGTGGAGGGAGCGGCGGCGGCGCGGCGGCCGGCGGCACCGCGGCGGCGGGGGCGGCATCATGAGTGCCTTCCGCTGCCCGGGCTGCGGGTACGTCTACGACGAGGCGCGCGGCCATCCGCGCGAGGGCTTCCCGCCCGGCACGCCGTGGGCCGAGGTCCCCGACGATTGGGCCTGTCCCGACTGCGGCGTCCGCGACAAGGTCGACTTCGAGCCGGTGGAGGAAGGCGCCTGACCGCGCCCGCTGCGACGATAGGGGGAATGGCCAGCCGCACCCCCTATCCTGAGGCCGCGCGCGAGCTGCTCCGGCAGACGCTCTTCGACGCCGCCCGCCACCACCTGGAAAGCCGGCCCTGGTCGGAGGTGACGATGGGCGACATCGCCGCCGACGCCGGGGTGAGCCGCCAGACTCTCTACAAGGAGTTCGGCAACAAAAGCGAGTTCGCCGTCGCGCTGACGATCCACGAGGGGGAACGCTTCCTCGCGGCGGTCGAGGACGCCGTGCGCGCCCACACCGACAACCCGCGCGCCGCGATCCGCGCCGCGCTCGAGCTCTTCCTCCGCACCGCCGGCGAGGACCCGCTGATCCGCACCCTGCTGAGCGACGACGGCTCCGGCGGCATGCTCCCCTTCGTCACCACGCAGGGGATGCCGGTCGTCGTCTGGGCGACGACGCGCCTCTCGGCCGTGGTCGAGGAAGGCTGGCCGCAGGCGCCGCGGGGTGACGTGAAGCTGCTCGCCGAGGCGCTGGTCCGCCTGGCGATCTCCTACATCACCAACCCCTCCGAGACGCCCGACTCGACCGCCGCCTCGGTCGCCGACCTGCTCGGCCCCTTCATCGACTGCGCCCTCGGCACGGCTTGATCGCCGTCCTCGCCGACACCCACATGCCGAAGGGCGGCCGGACGCTGCCGGAGCGCTGCGTCGAGCTCCTGCGTGAAGCCGAGGCCACGCTCCACGCGGGCGATTTCTTCGGCCTCGACACCCTCCGCGAGATCGAAGCCCTCTGCCCAGGCCCGGTCCACGCGGTGCGCGGCAACGTCGACGAAGCCGTTCTCCGACGCCTCCTCCCGGAGACCATCGAAGTCGGCCTCGCCGGCGCCCGCGTCGCGATGGTCCACGATGCGGGCCCCTCGAAGGGGAGGCTGCGACGGATGCGCCGCCGCTTCCCCGCCGCCGATGCCGTCGTCTTCGGCCACAGCCACCTGCCCCTGCACGAGGAGGAGGACGGCTTCCAGATCTTCAACCCCGGCAGCCCGACCGAGCGCCGCCGATCCCCCCATCACTCGATCGGCCTCCTGCGGGTGGAGTCGGGCCATCCGGTCTTCGAGCACGTCTGGCTTCGGGGCGAGGGCTGAGAGCCGGGGCGGGCGAGGGGCGGCCGGGGGACGCGCAAGGGACGCGGCCCTCTCGGCCGACGCAGGGGCGGGACAGGGACGGCCGAGAGA
>DASZUW010000100.1:0-6357 GCA_035547475.1 Solirubrobacterales bacterium | reverse complement strand
CGCCGATCAGCCGCCCGAGGCGACAGCTTCCAGGCGTCCCGAGCCCCCACCCCGGGCGCCAGCTTCACCGCGTCCCGGACCCCCGCCCCCGGGCGCCAGCTTTCCGGCGTCCCGGACCCCTCGCCCCACCGCAAGCCCCCGAGCCACCCACCCGCAACCCAGCCGGACTGAGAACGATTCTCATTATCGTGTAGGCTCTCCGCCATGAACGCAGCCCGGCGTCTGACGCACCTCGCCTTGCCCTCGGTCTGCTTGGCGTTCCTCGGGGCGGTTGCCGTCGCCGGTTGTGGGGGCTCGGCCGGCGGGGCCGGGGGCGAGGGGAAGATCTCGGCGGTCGGGGCGGAGAGCGAGTACGCGAACGTGATCGAACAGATCGGTGGGAAATACGTGGAGGTGAGCGCGGTGGAGAGCGATCCGAACACCGATCCGCACAGCTTCGAGGCGAGCGTCAGCGTGGCGCAGGAGGTGGCTCGCGCCGAGGTCGTGGTCCAGAACGGGCTCGGCTACGACAGCTTCATGGAGAAGATCGAGTCGGCGTCGGCGAGCGACTCGCGGGACGTCATCGACGTGCAGGAACTGCTCGGGCTACCGGACTCCACCGCCAACCCGCACCTCTGGTACGAGCCGCAGACGATGCCCGCGGTGGCCCGGCAGCTGGTCACCGACTTCTCCCGACTGCAGCCGGAACACCGGGCCTACTTCGAGGCGAACCTGAAGCGCTTCGAAGCCTCGCTCTGGCCCTGGCTGCGCGCCTTGAAGGAATTCCAGGCGAAGTTCCCAGGGGCCGCCGTCGCCACCACCGAGCCGGTCGCCGATTATCTGCTCGAAGCGGCGGGGATCCGGAACCTCACCCCGTTCACGATGCAGGCCGACATCATGAACGACGCCGATCCGGCCCCCCAGGCCGTCGCCCTGCAGGAAAGCTTCTTCAGCGAAGGCAAGGCCGACGCCTTCGTCTACAACCAGCAGGTCACCGACTCGATCACCGAAAAGTTCCTCGGCGCCGCGAAGGAGGACGGCGTCCCGGTGGTCGGCGTCTACGAGACGATGCCGAGCGGCTACCCCTACCAGCGCTGGATGGAGGCGGAGACGAAGGCGCTCGAAGAAGCCATCGCGCGCGGCAGGTCGACCGAAGAGCTATGAGCGGCGGGGCGAGAAGCGAGGCGGTGCTGTCGGTCGCGGGGCTCGGCGTGCGGATCGCCGGGCGCCAGGTGCTCGACGAGGTCGACTTCGCGATCGCGCCAGGCGAGTTCACCGGCCTGATCGGCTCCAACGGCGCCGGCAAGACGACGCTCTTCCGCGCGATCCTCGGGCTCCAGGCGGCGACCGAGGGGCAGATCCTCGTCGACGGCAGGGCGCGCACCCGCCGCACCGACTCGATCGGCTACGTCCCGCAGAAGTTCCTCCTCGACCCCGACCTGCCGCTGCGCGGACGCGACCTTGTCGGGCTCGGGCTCGACGCGCGCAAGCTCGGCTTCACCGTCAACCGGCGCCGCAAGCGCGAGCTGGTCGAGGAGATGCTGGCCGCCGTCGGCGCCGAGGCCTTCGCCGACACCCGCGTCGGCCGCCTCTCCGGCGGCGAGCAGCAGCGCATCCTGATCGCCCACGCACTGATCTCCGGCCCGCGCCTGTTGCTCGCCGACGAGCCGCTCGCGAACCTCGACCTGCGCAGCTCCGGCGAGGTCGTCGCGCTGCTGGCGCGGGTCTGCCGCGAGCGCGGCGTCGCCGTCCTCATCTCCGCCCACGAGATCAACCCCTTGCTGCCGGTCATGGACCGCGTCGTCTACCTGGCGGGCGGCCGCGCCGCCAGCGGCACCAGCGAGGAGGTGGTCCGCCCCGAGGTCCTCAGCCGCCTCTACGGCCACCACGTCGACGTGATCGACGTCCACGGCCGCGTGGTGATCGTCGCCGGCGCCGGCGACGACGCCGACCTGCGCGGTTGCGAGGAGACGGTCGAACACGAGCTGCCGGCCGATGCTTCCGATCTTAGGGGCCATATACGGCCCCAAAAGTCGGAAGGGCGCGAGGTGGCGCCTTGAGCGCCGGATTCTTCGTCTTCGCGCCCGGCTTCTGGGACAACGAAGCCGTCCACGTGGCGCTCGCGGTCGGCACCGCGGTGGCGATCGTCGCCGGCGTGGTCGGCGTCTTCACCGTGATCCGCGGGCAGTCGTTCGCGGGCGAGTCGCTCGCCGACATCGGCACCACCGGCGGGTCCGCCGCGGGGCTCGTCGGGGTCGGGCCGCTGGCCGGCTTCGTCGCCGTCGACGTGCTCGCCGCCGCGGCGATGGAGCTGGTCGGCGTGCAGCGGGTGCGGGGGCGCGACCTGGCGACCGGGGTCGTCCTCGGCGCCGCCCTCGGGCTCGCCGCGCTCTTCCTCTACCTCGGCACCACGCAGGGCAACGGCAACGGCTCGACCGTGACGATCCTCTTCGGCTCGATCTTCGCGATCTCCGGCTCGACGATCCCCGCCGTCGTCGCGCTCGCGGCGCTCGCCGTGGCGACGATCGCCGTCCTCTACCGGCCGCTGCTGCTCGCCACGATCAGCCCCGAGATGGCGGCGGCGCGCGGCATCCCGGTGCGGCTCGTCGGCGCGCTCTACCTGCTGGCCCTCGCCCTGGCGACCGCGCTCGCCGCGATCACGATCGGCACGATCCTCTCGACCGCGCTCCTGATCGGCCCCGCCGCCACGGCGCTGCGCCTCACCCGCCGCCCGCTGCGGGCGATGCTGGCCGCGGTCGCGCTCGGCATCGGCGCCGTCTGGGTCGGCATCGTCCTCGCCTACGACAGCTACCACTGGCCGCCGCACGAACACGGCTGGCCGGTCAGCTTCTTCGTCGTCGCGCTGGTCTTCCTCTCCTACCTGGCGAGCGGCGCGGTCGACTGGCGCCGGGAGAGGGCCGCCTGATGTTCGAAAGCTTCATGGTCAACGCCTGGGAGGTGTCGGGCATCGTCGCCGTCGTCGCCGGCGCGGTCGGCTTCTTCACCGTGCTGCGCGGCTCGGCCTTCGCCGCCCACGCGATCCCCAACGGCTCCTTCGCGGGCGCCGCCGGGGCGGGCCTGGTCGGCGTCTCGACCCTCCTCGGCCTCGGCGTCGCCGCCTTCGTCGGCGCCCTCGGCATCGGCCTCCTCGGCCGTCGCGGCCGCCACGACGCGGTCACCGCGCTGATGCTGGTGATGATGCTGGCGACCGGCGCCCTCTTCGTCAGCCTCGGCGACCAGTATGAGCCCGAGGTCTACGCGCTCCTCTTCGGCGAGGTGCTGGGGATCAGCGACAACCAGCTGGTGCCGACGCTCGTCCTCGGCCTCGTCTGCATCGCCGCGATCAGCGCCCTTTACCGGCCGCTGATGCTCTCCTCGACGCTGCCCGAGGTGGGGGAGGCGCGCGGCATCGGCACCTTCGCAATCGAGCTCGCCTTCCTCGGCGTGCTGGCGCTGGCGACGGCGATGACGGTGCCGGTGGTCGGGACGCTCCTCATCTTCAGCCTGATGATCGGCGCGCCGGCGGCGGCGCGCTCGCTCACCGACCGTCCCGGCGTCGCGATGGCGCTCTCGGCGGCGATCGCGCTGGCGGTCGTCTGGGCGGCGATCGCCCTCTCCTACGAAACCGACTGGCCGGTGGGCTTCTTCGTCGGCACCGGCAGCGCCGTGGCCTTCGTCGCGGCGCGGCTCTGGCGGGCCGGGTGGGAGCGCTTCGCCCGTCGTCGCGGCGCCGGCCGACCGGGACCCGAGGGCCTAGGATCGGTGGCATGAGGACCGCGACGCGAGGCACGTGGGAAGCGCGCGCGCTGGAGGCGCTGCACGGCGCCGGCTACCGCCGCGGGGGTGCCCGCGCGGCGGTGATCGAGGCGCTCGCGGGGCACGACTGCGCGGTGACCGCGCTCGACCTCGAGGAGGAGCTCCGTGACCGCGACGTGGCGGTAGGCCGCGCCAGCGTCTACCGCGCCCTGGAGCAGCTGGAGGGGCTCGGCCTCGTCCAGCGGATCGAGGTCTGCCGCGGCACCGCGGGCTTCGAGCGCACCGATCCGACCGGCCACCACCATCACCACGCGATCTGCCGCGACTGCGGCCGGATGGTGCCGTTCGAGGACTCGAGCCTCGAGCAGGCGCTCGAGCAGGTCGCCGGGACGATGAGCTTCGACGTGACCGAGCACGACGTCGTCCTGCGCGGTCGCTGCGACCGCTGCACGCGGTGAGGCGGCGCCGCCCGCGGACAGCGCCCACGGGCCGATTTCTCTATCATGCACCGGCCGCGTGGGCGATGCCCCGCGCCTTTTTTTCGCATGAAGACCTTCGTAGCCACACCCGAGAACCGCCAGCGCGACTGGTACGTCGTCGACGCCGAGGGGCAGACCCTGGGCCGCCTGGCGACGCAGATCGCCGACGCGCTGCGCGGCAAGCGCAAGCCGACCTACACCCCCCACGTCGACACCGGCGACTTCGTCGTCGTCGTCAACGCCGAGAAGATCCGCGTCACCGGCGACAAGCTGGCACAGAAGACCTACTGGCGGCACAGCGGCTACCCGGGCGGGATCAAGTCGCGCAGCCTCCAGGAGATGCTCGACCGCCGGCCCGAGGAAGTGATCCGCAAGGCGGTGAAGGGGATGCTGCCGCGCAACCGGCTCGCCCGCCGACAGCTCACCAAGCTGAAGGTGTACGCCGGTCCCGAGCACCCGCACGCCGCCCAGCAGCCGAAACCGATGGAGATCCAGCGATAGATGTCTGACGAGACGAACGAGACTTCCGAGCAGCAGCCGGTCGACGAGACGAACGAGGGCCAGGCCCAGGCGCCCGCGGACGACTCCGCCCCGGTCGACGCCGAGGCGCCGGCGGAGCCGGTCGCCGAGCAGCAGGGCGAGGATCCCGCCGCCGCGCACGCCGAGGACGCCGCCGCCGAGAACGACGAGGCCGCCGAGGCCGAGCCTGCCGGCGAGACGTCCGAGGAGCCCGCCGCCGAGGCCGAGGAGCCCGCCGCGCCCCCACAGCGCGAGGAGCCGCGCAAAGAGGAGAAAAAAGACGTCATCCCGGGCGCCAACCTGGAGCCGATCGCGATCGAGCCCGAGGGGCCGGAGCTGTCGGCCGAGGAGCGCGCCCGCCTCGAAGCCGAAGAAGAGGAGAAAGCCCGCCGCGAAGCCGAACTGGCCGCCGCGGAGAGCGACACCGCCGTCGCCGACCGGGCCCCGGCGAAGATGGAGTCCGGCGCCCGCTTCCTCGCCACCGGCAAGCGCAAGAGCTCGATCGCCCGCGTCACGCTGCTGCCGGGCGACGGCAAGTTCACGATCAACGGCCGCGAGCTCGCCGAGTTCTTCCCCCGCCCGCTCCACCAGACGATGGTGAAGCAGCCGCTGACCGTCTCCGGCTACGAGGGCAACGTCGACGTCCGCGTCCGCGTCCACGGCGGCGGCGTCTCCGGCCAGGCCGGGGCGGTCCGCCACGGCATCGCCCGGGCGCTGACCGAGATCGACGCCGAGCTGCGCGGCGACCTCAAGCGCCGTGGCTTCCTCACCCGTGACGCCCGCGTCAAGGAGCGTCGCAAGGCCGGGTTCAAGAAGGCCCGCAAGAAGCCGCAGTTCAGCAAGCGCTGATCCCCTCTACGTTGCGCGATCCGCAATAGGCTGCGCCGGTGGCCGAGGCTAGCCGGAAGCTGTTCGGGACCGACGGTGTCCGCGGCGAGGCGGGGACCTTCCTCACCGCCGAGCTGGCGACGGCGCTCGGGTGCGCCGCGACGGCCTCGCTGGGCAAGGAGCGCCCGCAGGTCCTGATCGTCCGCGACACGCGCGAGTCCGGGCCGATGCTGGAGTCGGCGCTGGCGGCCGGGATCGCCGCGGCGGGCGGCGACGCGCTCCTCGCCGGGGTGCTGCCGACGCCGGCGGCGGCGATCCTCGTGCGCCGCCTCGGCCTCGACCTGGCGGCGGTCGTCTCCGCGTCCCACAACCCCTACAAGGACAACGGGATCAAGTTCTTCTCCGCCCAGGGGACGAAGCTCCCCGACGAGGTCGAGGCGCGCCTCGAGGTGCTGATGGAGGGCGATGGCCCGCCGCCCGCCGCCGAGCCCGGCCGGATCGAGGAGCTGCACGGGGGCGAGGACGATTACGTGCGCGAGCTGGCGAGCGCCTTCCGGATCGACCTCTCGGGCCGCAAGGTGATGCTCGACTGCGCCAACGGCGCCACCTACCGGGTCGCGCCGCGGATCTTCGCCCAGCTCGGCGCCGAGGTGGAGGCGATCGGCGTCGAGCCCGACGGCCGCAACATCAACGCCGGCGTCGGCTCGACCCACGTCGAGGCGCTGGCCGAGCGGGTCGCCGCCTCCGACACCGCCGAAATCGGCTTCGCCTTCGACGGTGACGGCGACCGCGTGCT
>DASZUW010000099.1:0-6158 GCA_035547475.1 Solirubrobacterales bacterium | reverse complement strand
TCTCCCACAGCCAGTCCGGCATCCGCCAGCCGTCGTCACGGTCGACCAGGCCCATCGCGCCCTCCTATGTTCGATCAACGGATCGGCTGCGTGCTTCTTCGGCGGGGGTGGGAGTCCTCCCTATAGGGACAGGTTCTTAGGTGACGAAGACGCCGCGAACGTCACGCTTCCGTCCGAGAACGCGCTGCACGAGTTGACCGTGCTATTGCACGGTCAACTCGTGCAGCGCCGAAGTGGGTGTTGCATACGTCATTTGCCGGGCCTCACCCCAGCAGCAGCGGCTCGAGTCCCCTTCGCACCGCATCCGGGATCGCGGCCTTCTCCCACCGCTCCAGATCAACGAACACGTAGCGGATCTCCGCTTCCACCAGGAGCTCCTCGTCCCGGCGGAACCAGAGCTTCAGGGTGGTGCTCGTGGTCCCGAGGCCGTCGAAGCCGCCCTCGATGCGGAGGAGGTCGTCGAAGCGGGCGGGGGCGAGGAAGCGGAGGTTGGCCTCGCCGACGACGGTGTCGACGCCGGTCTTGAGGAGGTTGTCGTAGGAGCCCATCGTCTGGCGCCAGATCTCGGTGAGGACCACGTCGACGTAGGCGAGGTAGTTGGCGTTGAAGACGATGCCCTGGGCGTCGCACTCGCCGTAGCGGACGCGCAGGCGGTGGCTGAAGGGCATCCGCCCGCTCTTAGACTTGCCGGCCATGACGCTGGTAGTAAAGCTGGGCAGCTCGGTGGTCGCCGCCGACGACGGGTCGCTGCGCGCCGACGTGCTCGATTCCGTGTGCGCGCAGGTGAGTGGGCTGGAGCGGGCGGGGGAGCGGGTCGTGCTGGTCACCTCGGGGGCGATCGCGCGCGGGATGCGGCTGCTCGACCTGGGCGAGCGCCCGCGCGGCATGGACGCGCTGCAGGCCTGCTCGGCGATCGGCCAGGGTGACCTCTTCCGCGCGTACGAGTCACGGCTCGCGAGCGGCGGAACGCGCGCGGCGCAGGTGCTGTTGACGCTGGCCGACGTGTCGGAACGCAGTCATTACCTCAACGTTCGCAACACGCTCGACCGGCTGCTGGATTGGAGGGTCGTCCCCGTCATCAACGAGAACGACACGACGGCGACCGACGAAGTCACCTTCGGCGACAACGATTTCCTCGCGGCGCTGGTCGCGGCGCTGCTGAAGGCGCGGCTGCTGGTGCTGTTGACGAATACCGACGGGGTGTTCACGGGCGACCCGCGAACAGACCCGCAGGCGGAGCTGGTGCCGAGCGTCGAGGACACGGGGGTGCTGGAGACGATTCGCATCGGCGAGTCCTCGGCGCTCGGGCGCGGCGGGATGCGGAGCAAGATCACCTCGGCGCGGATCGCGAGCGAGTCCGGCGTGCCGGTCGTCATCTGCAACGGGACGCGGGCGGGCGAGCTGGACGCGGCGGCGGCGGGCGGCGAGGTGGGCACGCGCTTCACGGCGCGGGTCGAGGGGCTGCTCAGTCCCTACAAGCTGTGGCTCAAATACGCCAAGCAGGCGGCGGGGTCGGTGCTGGTCGACGCCGGGGCGGCGGTGCGGCTGCGCGAGAGCGGCTCGAGCCTGCTGGCCGTCGGCGTGGTCGGGGCGACCGGCAGCTTCCAGCCCGGCGACGCCGTGTGGGTGGCCGAGCGGGGGGTCGAGAGGCCGCTCGGCAAGGGCATCTCCGAGTACTCCTCGAGCGACGTCGCCCGCACCGCCGGGCACCGGAGCGCCTACCTGCGCGAGCACTTCCCCGAGGTCCCCGAGGAGGTCATCCACCGGGACCGTTTCGTGCTGCTTTAGTGCCAACTCCGCAAGAGTTGTGTGTCGGACGGGGGCGCGCGCGACGCGGCCGGTTACCCTTTCCGGGATGGCCGTCGCGACCAGGACCGTTTCCGAGAGCTGCATCGCCGCCAAGCGTGCCGCCCGCCTCTTGGGGCGGGCGCCGACCGCCGCCAAGGACGCGGCGCTGGCGGCGACCGCCCGGCTGCTCGACGAGCGCGCCGACGCGATCCTCGAGGCGAACGCCGCCGACCTCGCCGACGAGCGCGCCGCGGGCCTCTCCGACGCGCTGCGCGACCGCCTGACGCTGACGCCCGCGCGGGTGGCGGCGATGGCGGCGGGCGTGCGGGTGGTCGCCGCGCTCGCCGACCCGGTCGGCGAGGAGCTCGACCACCGCGTGCTGGAGAGCGGGATCGACCTCCGCAAGGTGCGGGTCCCGCTCGGCGTCGTCGGGGTGATCTACGAGGCGCGGCCGAACGTGACGATCGACTGCGCGGCGCTGACGATCAAGAGCGGCAACGCGATCGTCCTGCGCGGGTCGAGCTACGCGCAGCGCTCCAACGCGGCGCTGGCCGGGATCGTCCGCGAGGCGCTCGCCGAGGCGGGGCTGCCCGAGGACTCGGTGCTGCTGCTGGAGTCCGGGGACCGCGACGGGCTGGCCGAGCTGGCGACCCAGGAGGGCGTCGTCGATCTGCTGATCCCGCGCGGGGGAGAGGGCCTGAAGGAGGCGATCAAGGCGGTCGCGACGGTGCCGGTGATGTACGCGGCGGCGGGCAACTGCCACGTCTACGTCCACGCCGACGCCGACCTGGAGATGGCGACGCGGATCGCGGTGAACGCCAAGGTGCAGCGCCCGGGCGTCTGCAACGCGGCGGAGAAGCTGCTGCTCGACGAGCGGATCGCGGCGAGCCACGGGCCGACGATCCTGGCCGCGCTGGCGGCCGAGGGGGTCGAGCTGGTCGGCGACGCGCGCGCCCGCGCCGTCGCCGGCGAGTCGGTCGCGATCGGCGAGGCCAGCGAGGAGGACTGGGACACGGAGTACCTGGCGCTGAAGATGGCGGTGGCGGTCGTCGACTCGGTCGACGACGCGATCGACCACATCAACGCGCATGGGACGGGTCACTCGGAGGCCATCGTCACCGAAGATGCACGTGCTGCCGACGCCTTCGTCGCCGGAGTCGACGCGGCCGCCGTCTACGTCAACGCTTCGACGCGGTTCACCGACGGGTTCGAGTACGGGATGGGCGCCGAGATCGGCAACTCGACCCAGAAGCTGCACGCGCGCGGCCCGATCGGGATGCGCGAGCTCACCACGACGAAGTACGTCGGCCGCGGCAGCGGCCAAGTTCGTGGCTGAGGTGCCGAGCGCAGGCATCGGGGTCCTCGGGTCGGCCTTCAACCCGCCGCACCTCGGTCACCTGGCGCTCGCCCAGGAGGCGCTCTGGCAGCTCGGTCTGGCCGAGGTCGTCCTCGTCCCGACCGGCGTCGCCCCGCACAAGCGGATCGTCGACGACCCGGGGAAGGAGCTGCGGGTGACGATGACCCGGCTTGCCGCCGCCGACGACACGCGCTTCTCGGTCTCGGCCCTGGAGGTCGAACGCGAGGGGCCGTCCTACACGTATGAGACCTTGGAACAGCTTGCTGAGGAAAAGGGCGAAAGTGATCTCGTTTTCGTGATGGGGGCCGACGCCGCCGTCGGACTCGAGAGCTGGCGCGAGCCCGAGCGCGTGGTCGGGCTGGCGCGGCTGGCGGTGGCGCGGCGCGCGGGCATCTCGGACGCCGAGGTGGCGGCGGTGATGCGCAGCCTCGGCGCCGAGGGACGGGCGACGATGCTCGAGATGCCACAGTTCGGTGTGTCCTCCTCAGCGGTTCGCGAGCGCGCCGCCGCCGGCCGGCCGCTCCGTTATCTCGTCCCGGAGCCGGTAGCCCGATTCATCGAGGAGAAGGGGATCTACGCTTGAATCCGGTCCAGTCAGAGAACCTGGCTCGGCACCTCGCCGAGCTCGCCGATTCGAAAAAAGCCGAGGACATCGTCGTGCTCGACATGCGCGGCCTCGTCGCCTACACCGACTTCCTCGCGATCTGCACGGCGCGCAACGAGCGCCAGGCGCGGGCGATCACCGACGAGGTGCGCCTGCGGGTGAAGCGCGAGTCCGGGCTGTTGCCGGGCGGGGTCGACGGCGGCGACGACGCGGGGTGGACGATCCTCGACTATCTCGACGCGGTCCTGCACGTCTTCACGCCGGAAGCCCGCGACCGGTATCAGCTCGAGGACCTCTGGCACGAGGCGCCGCGCCTCGAGCTCGACTTCGACGCGCCGGAAGCCCCCTCCGCCGCCGCCGGCGCGTAGTCCGTGGTGAAGACGTAACCAAAGTTACGTCCGAGCGCCACTCTACGGTCGCGCCCATGACCAGCTTCAGATGGGCGCTACTGGGTTACCGCCGTTTCGAAGTCGACGCCGCCGTCGCCGCCCGCGACACCCACATCGCGGGGCTCGAACAGCACGTCGCGGCACTCGGCGAGCGCAACGCGGCACTCGAATCGCAGAGCCTGATCCAGGCGCGGGCGATCGCGTCGCACGAGGCGGACATCTCCTCGCTCTCGGCGATGGTGATCGAGCGCGAGCGCACGATCCGCGACCTGACCGAGCGCCTGGAGGAGGCGAACGCGGTGCACGACCGCAGCATCGCCTCGCTCGACGCCGTCTCGGCGCGCCTCGAGGAGCTGCAGGCGCAGGCCCGCGGTCAGGCGACCCGGATCCGGATGAAAGCGCTGCGCGAGGCGGTCGAGGTCAGCAAGCGGGTGCAGGAGCTGAACGAGGCGGAAGCAGAGGGGGCCGGCGCGCCGGAGCCCGAGCCCGCGGCGCCCGAGCCGGTGGTCACCGCGCGGGCCAACGGCAACGGCAACGGCAACGGCAACGGCCACCTGGATGCCGACGGCTCCTGGGAGCCGGGCCTCTTCGAAGGCAACCTCCGGCTCGAGATCGGCCCGCTCGGCGACTTCTCCCAGCTCGTCGGCTTCGAGGAGACGGTCGGCAAGATCGGCGCCACCGACATCTCGGTCGAACGCTTCTCCGAGGGCCGCGCCACCTTCTCCATGCGCCTCGACCAACCGGTCGACCTCCTGCGCGAGCTGGAGGAGCTCTCCACGTTCGACTTCAAGGTGCGCCACACCGCGCCCGACAACCTGATCCTCGACGTCGACGAGGACGGCCCCGAGCGCAACGCCGCCTGACGCCATCCGGCGTCACAAAGAATTTCCACTTCCGGCACTGGATTCATACCGCCGGGGCTTGAATTTCCCGATCGGCCGGGCGAACATACGTTCGTGTCTGCGGGCCGAAACGAAAAGGGAAACGTCGCGGAGCTGGCGATCGCCACCGAAGCGGCCCGGCTCGGCCTGACCGTGCTGAGCCCGATGACCGAGCACGAGCGCTACGACCTTGTGCTTGGCATCGCCGGCCGTCTCTATCGGGTCCAGTGCAAGTGGGGGTCTTGCAATGGAGAGACGATCCAGGTGTCCCTCACCTCGTCCTATCACTCGCCTACCCGTGGTTACGTCACCAGGACCTACCGAACCGACGAGGTGGATCTGGTCGCGATCTACTGCGAATCCACCGGGAAGTGCTACCTGGTGTCGATCGAGCTCGTCGCCGGCCTCGGTCTTCTGACGCTGCGGCTGGCACCGGCACGAAACAACCAGCGCGCGGCGCTAAACTGGGCGGCCGATTATGAGTTCCGCGGGGCTGTAGCTCAGCTGGAAGAGCGCGTCGCTGGCAGCGACGAGGTCAGGGGTTCGAGCCCCCTCAGCTCCACTACCGACGGCGCCGGCAGGGCGGGGGTCGGCATGGACCAGTTCTACGCTCGCCTCGCCCACTACGTCAGGAAGGCGGAGGAGGGCGGTGAAGTCCTCGTGACCCGTTGGGGCAGGCCGGTCGCCCGCCTCCTTCCCGCCGACCTCAACCCCGTGGCAAAGGTTGCCGATGCATGACCGATGCGGGCGCGCACGGCCAACGAACACGTCCTCTCCCACGGGATGGAGGACACGCGGGAAGCGCTCGCCACCTGGCGCGAGGGGCGCTGGAGCGTCCTGCGGGGCTGGTTCGCGCTCAGCCTCTGCATCGCGCTGGCGCTCCTTGCCGCGGTCTGGGTCACCTCCGGGTTGCTGACCCCCGACGTCACGCCGTGGAAGATGCCGGGCCTGACGGAGCCCTCGCGGCTATCCGACCTGCTGCCGATCCTCTACCGCAACGCGCTGGTCCTGGCGCTGCACGCGACGGCGTGCGTCGCCGGCTTCATCGCGGGCGCGTCGATGCCGCTTGCCGCGGAGCAGCGGACCGGGTTCTCCCGCTGGGTCCACGTCAAGGCGGGCGAGCTCGCGATCCTCTTCGT
>DASZUW010000098.1:0-4437 GCA_035547475.1 Solirubrobacterales bacterium | reverse complement strand
CGGATGGCCGTTGGCGTAGGCGGCGTAGACGCCGTGGCCGGGCGTGACGAGGCGTGGGTCGGGCACGATGTTGGCGGTCGGGAAGCCGAGCTCGCGGCCGCGCTTCTCGCCGCCGACGACCTCGCCCTCGAGCATGTAGGGAACGCCGAGGCAGCGACGCGCGCCCTCCATGTCCCCCGCCGCGATCTCGGCCCGGATGCGCGAGGAGGAGACGGTCTCGCCGTCGACCTCGACCATCTTCTGGATCCGGGTCTCGAACTCGGCGTGGGCGGCCAGCATCGCGGGCGTGCCGCGCGCCTTGGCGCCGAAGTGGAAGTTCTCGCCGACCGCGACGCGGCGCGCGCCCAGCTTCTCGATCAACACGTAGGCGATGAAGTCCTCGGCGCTGCGGTGCGAGAACTCCTCGTCGAAGTGGATGACGACCAGCTCCTCGACGCCGAGGCCGTCGAGCACGTCGCGCTTCACCGCGAGCGAGTTGATCAGCTTCGGCGCGACGTCCGGCCGCAGCACCTCCAGCGGGTGCGGCTCGAAGGTCAGCACGGTGTCCATGCCCTCGATCACGGCGCGGTGGCCGAGGTGGACGCCGTCGAAGGTGCCGATGGCGACGTCGCGGGCGCGGGGCCTGACCTGCTCGAGCGGGGTGACCTTAATCGACATCAGTAAGCGGGGATCATCGCAGCGCGTCGCCCACGGCCGGCACCAGCTCCGCCACCTCGGCCACCGGGACCTCCCTCCCCGCCTCCTCGATCCGGAACGGGCCGACCCCGACGCGGCGCAGGGCGGAGCAGTAGGCGTCGCCGAGCGTCTCGATCAGCGTGCGCACGTAGGTCCCGGCGCTGCACTCGATCTCGTAGTGGGCGTGACCCTCGCCCGCCGACAGCAGCTCGGCCCGGTGGACCGCGACGTCGCGCACCGGCGTCTCCACCGTCTCGCCCCGGTGGGCCTTTCGGTAGAGGCGCTCGCCGCCCACCCGCACCGCCGAGGTCATCGGCACCCGCTGGCGCACGGTCCCGGTCGGCAGCTCCAGCGACCGCGGTATGACGCCGGTCTCGGTCAGCTCGCCGTCGGGGTCGCCGGTCGAGGAGGTCCAGCCGAGCCGCGCCGTCGCCAGGTAGGTCTTCGGCAGCCCGACGAGGAAGCGCTGCAGGCGCGTCGCCCTCCCCAGCAGGACCAGCAGGAGGCCGGTGGCGAACGGGTCGAGCGTCCCCGCGTGCCCGGCTTTCACGCCGCGCTCGCGGCGCACCGCGGCGACCACGTCGTGCGAGGTCTTCCCCGCCGGCTTGTCGAGGAGCAGCACCGCCCCGGCGGCGTCGGTCTGCGCCATGGCACTCAGACGTCGCCGAGCTGCGCCTTGACCTCGCCGCAGAGGAAGTCGACGAGCGTCTCCAGGTCGTCGTCGGTGGAGAACCCGGCGGCGCGCTTGTGGCCGCCTCCCCCCTGCTTGCGGGCGGCCGCGGAGACGTCCACGTCGCCCTCGCTGGAGCGCAGGCTCACCTTGCGGGCGGCCCGCCCGCGGTTGCCGAGATCGCGGATCACGGCGGCCACCTTGGTGCCCTCGATCGAGCGCAGGTGGTCGATCACGCCCTCCGTCATCTCCTCGCCGGCGCCGGTCGCGGCGTAGTCGGCGGCGGTGATGTAGCTGATCACGAGGCGGTCGTCGCAGTAACGCCCGATCCCGTCGAGCGCCCGCGCGACCAGCCGCAGCTTCTCGATCGGCACGTGCTCGTAGAGGCGCCGGTAGGTGTCGTCGACGTCGACCCCGGCGTCGATCAGCTCGGCCGCCACCCTGTGGGTGTGGGCGTTGGTGTTCTCGTACATGAATTTGCCGGTGTCGGTGATCAGGCCGACGTAGAGCGGCATCGCCATCTCGGCGTCGATCGTCACCTCCAGGAGGTGGGCGATGTCGTAGACGATCTCGGCGGTGCAGGAGGCTTCGGGCATCACCAGGTCGACGTCGCCGAAGCGCGTGTTGTCGTGGTGGTGGTCGATGTTCAGCTTGCGGTTCTTCCCCTTGGTGAGGAAGTCGACCGGCATGCGGTCGATGTTGCCGCAGTCGAGGAAGACGATGACGCGGTCGGCCATGTCGGCGGGAGCCTCGTGGAAGACCTCCTCCAACGGCAGGAAGCGGTACTCGACCGGCAGCGGGAACTCGTTCGCGGCGAGGAACATGACCGAGTCCTTGCCGAGCTTCTTGAGCAGGTGGTGCATGCCGAGCAGCGAGCCGAGCGCGTCGCCGTCGGGGCCCTCGTGGGCGGTCAGCAGGAAGCGCTCGTGGGTGCGCAGCTCGGCGACCATCCGCTCGAGGGCGCCGGCCGTGCCGGTGTCGGGCACGCTGCCGTCGGCCACCGCCTTGATCTCCTGGGTTGTGAGGTCGCTCATCGGTCGTGGTCCTCCGCACCCTCGTCGAGCAGCCGGGAGATACGCACTCCCCTCTCGATCGTGTCGTCGTAATGGAAGGTCAAGGTCGGCGTGCGCTTCATCCGCATCTCGGCCGCGATCCTCGATTGGACCACCCCGTGCGATGAACGCAAGGCATCCAGCGTAGCGTCGCGCTCAGTCGGGTCGCCGAGAACGCTTACAAAAACCTTTGCGGTGCGGAGATCCGAACTGGTCTCGACGCCCGTCACGGTGACGAAACCGAGGCGCGGATCGGCGAGTTCGGTGACGGCCGATGCGACGACCTCCCGGAGAGCCTCGTCGACCCGCCGCATGCGCGCGCCGGCCATTTAGCGCTTCTCCACCTACTCGAGCGTCTGCTCGACCTGTTTGGTCTGGAAGAACTCGATCACGTCACCCTCTTTGACGTCGGCGTAGCCCTCGAGCACGATCCCGCACTCCTGGCCTTCCTCGACCTCCTGCACGTCGTCTTTGAAGCGCCGCAGCGAGGCGAGTTTGCCGGTCCAGACCACGGTGCCCTCGCGCAGGAGGCGCACGTTGGCGCCGCGCACCGCTTTGCCCTCGGCGACCTGACAGCCGGCGATCCGACCCACTTTCGACGCTTTGAAGGTCTCTTTGACGACGGCCTCGCCCACCGTCTCCTCCACCTCGACCGCCTCCAGGAGGCCCTCCATCGCGTTGCGCAGGTCTTCGGTGATTTTGTAGATGACCGAGTAGGTCCGGATGTCGACGCCCTCGCGGGTGGCGGCCCGGCGCGCGTCGGCGAGCGGACGCACGTTGAAGCCGATGATGATCGCCTCCGAGGCCGAGGCCAGCATCACGTCGGACTCGTTGATGCCGCCAGTCTGCGAGTGGATGATGTTGATCGCGACCCGCTCCTGCGGCACTTTCGCGAGCTCGTCCTGGAGCGCCTCCAGCGAGCCCGCCACGTCGGCCTTGAGGACGATGTTGAGCTCCTTGATGTCGCCGGCCTGGGCCCGGGCGAAGACCTCGTCGAGGCTGACTTTGCGGGCGTTGCGGCGGGCGAGCGCCTCGCGCTGGAGGCGGTCGGCGCGCTCCTGCGCCTGCCGGCGCGCCTCGCGGTCGTTCTCGACCGTCTGCACGAATTCGCCCGCGTCGACGACGCCGTCGAAGCCGAGCACCTCGACCGGCATGCCGGGCACCGCTTCGGTGACGACCTCGCCGCGGAAGTCGTGCATCGCGCGGACGCGACCCCACTGCGGGCCGGCGACGAGCGAGTCGCCGACGCGGAGCGTGCCGCGGGAGACGAGCACGGTGACGACCGGGCCGCGGCCCGGGTCGAGCTGGGACTCGATCACGTTGCCGGAGGCGGGCGCGTCGGGGTTCGCCGCGAGCTCCTCGAGCTCGGTGACCAGGAGGATGGACTCGAGCAGCTCGTCGAGGCCCTGGTGGGACTTCGCCGAGACGTCGCAGAAGATCACGTCGCCGCCCCATTCCTCCGGGGTGATGCCCTCCTGGGCGAGCTCGGTGCGCACGCGTTCGGGGTTCGCGCCCTCTTTGTCGATCTTGTTGACCGCGACGAGCATCGGCACGTCGGCGGCGCGGGCGTGGTCGATCGCCTCTTTGGTCTGCGGCATGACCCCGTCGTCGGCGGCGACCACGACGACCACGACGTCGGTGACTTTCGCCCCACGGGCGCGCATCGCGGTGAACGCGGCGTGGCCCGGGGTGTCGAGGAAGGTGATCGTCTTGCCTTCGTGGTGGACCTGGTAGGCGCCGATGTGCTGGGTGATGCCGCCGGCCTCGCCCGCGGCCACCTCGGTCTCCCGGATCGCGTCGAGCAGCGAGGTCTTGCCGTGGTCGACGTGGCCCATGATCGTGACGACCGGCGGCCGCTCGACCAGGTCCTCCTCGGCGTCGGCGAATTCCGGTTCCTCCGGCTCCTCGTCGGCGGCGCGGACGATCTCGATCTTGCGGTCGTACTCGTCGGCGATCGCCCGGATCGACTCGTCGGTGAGCGTCTGGGTGAGCGTCGCCATCTCGCCCATCATCATCAGTTTTTTGATCACCTCGGCCGGG
>DASZUW010000097.1:0-1780 GCA_035547475.1 Solirubrobacterales bacterium | reverse complement strand
GAGGCGGATGCCGGGGGAGAGGATCTTCGAGAACGTCCCCAGGTAGATGACGAAGTCGCCGCCGTCGAGCTGGTAGAGCGGCGGCAGTGGCTCGCCCTCGTAACGGAGCATCCCGTAGGGGTTGTCCTCGACGACGAGGATCTCGTGATGGCGCGCCAACTCGACCAGGCGCGCGCGGCGCTCGAGCGAGAGTGTGACCCCGCCCGGGTTCTGGAAGCTCGGCACCGTGTAGATGAACTTCGGCCGCCGCCCCTCGGCGCGGAGCTCCTCGAGCAGCGCTTCGAGCAGGTCGATCCGCATGCCGTCGCCGTCCATCTCGATCTGGCGCACGTCGGCCTGGTAGCTGCAGAAGACCGGCACCGCGCCCGGGTAGGTGGGCGCCTCGCAGATCACCACGTCGCCGGGGTCGACCAGGGTCTTGGTGACGAGGTCGATCGCCTGCTGGCCGCCGGTGGTGATGACGATGTCGTCCGGGTCGGGCAGCATCCCCTCGGCGGCCATCACCTCGACGATGCAGTCTTTGGTCTCGTCGAAGCCCTCGGTCGGGCCGTACTGGAGCGCCGCCGCCGCGGACTCCGCCGCGATCCGGCTCATCTGCGCGGCGAGGCTCTCCGGCGGGAAGGTCGAGGTGTCGGGAAGGCCGCCGGCGAGCGAGATCACTTCCGGTCGCGCCGTCACCGCCATCAGGTCGCGCATCGCCGAGGAGCGCATCACCGTCGTGCGCTCGGCGAAGAGCCCGGCATAGCGCTCGAGGTCCCGCGTGGAGGTGTGGGCGCGGCGTTTGTGCGGTGGCTGGGGGACCTCGGTCATGCTGGAAGTGTGGCGGATTGCCGCCGACGTGCCCACACCGTTAGGTTTCCGGCCGTGGATCTGCTCAGAGACCTCGGCATCGGAATCGCGATCGGCATGCTCGCCGGCACCACCGGCACGACCGGCTCCGCCCGCGGGCGGATGGTCCTGCTGGCGGCGATCGTCGGCATCGTCGTCGGCATCGTGATCGACAGCATCCTCGGCGGGATCCTGGCGGGGATCGGCGGCGCCGCGGCCTGCCTGGTGATCTCCGACCTCGTCTTCGGCGCCTCGCGGCGCGAGGGCAGCGGGGCGGGTGCGCTCGGCTTCATCGTCGCCCTGGCGGCGCTCGTCGTGCTGGCGCTGGCCCTGCTCTTCTCCTGGGCGATCATCGCCGTCGGGATCGCGCTGATCTGGCTCGGCTACAGCCGCCACCGCCGCGCGCAGCGCAAACACGCCGGCCTCCGCGTCCTCCGTTAAACGGATGGGCGAGGGCCGAGGTCGGCCGTCCACGATGATCTGAGCCAGCGATGCCCGGCGCGCGCCGCAAGAAGAAGCTGATCCTCACCTCCGTCGACTCGCTCCGCACCGACATGCTGCGGCGCGCGATCGAGGAGGACCGGGCGCCGAACTTCGGCGCCATGGTCGAGCGCGGCGTGCTGGTCGAGGACTGCGTCTCGAGCTTCCCCTCGGTCACCCCGGTCGCCTGCGCGGAGATGGTGACGGGCGTCGGCGCCGACCGCCACTGGATCAGCGGGATGAACTGGTACCACCGGCTGGAGCGGCGTTACGTCGAGTACGGGAGCTCGCTGGAGGCGACCCGCGCCTTCGGCGTCTTCCGCGCCCTCTACGACCTCGTCTACAACATGAACCTGGCCCACCTGAGCCCCGAGATCGAGACCCTCTTCGAGCAGCTCGACGACGCCGGCGAGCGCACCGCGTGCACGCCGTACCTGATCTACCGCGGGCGCCACCGCCACGAAGTCTCGCT
>DASZUW010000096.1:0-8923 GCA_035547475.1 Solirubrobacterales bacterium | reverse complement strand
CAGGCGCTGCGTTATCAACAGCCCGTAAGCGACCGCGGCCCCAGCACACACGAGTGCGACGACCACGCCGTATTCCCTAAGAAAGCTGGTCAAGTCACTGCTCCTCCGGTGGTTTTTCCCGCGCGGCAGCCTATATGAGCGTTCGGAGCCTTGAGCGGTCGGGGGCCCTTGGCGACCGGTCGCCGACTTCAGCCGGCGACGCGCCCGGGGGCGTAGGTGCGGGCCGTCTCGGCGACCGCGGCGCGGTAGACGTCCTGGAGCGAGGCCCCCGCCTCGAGCTTCAGCCGCGCCCGCTCGGCCCCGTTGGCGTCGGCGGGCGCGACGTCGATCCCGAGGCCGGCCCGCGCCGGCTCGGTCCAGGCGAGGAGCCGCTCGAAGACCGCCCGCGTCTCGACCTCCTCCCCGGCCCGGAAGTCGATCATCTTGCCGCCCGCACCGTGACGGATCGCGCGCCAGAGGTTCTCCTCCACCTCGCGGTCGGCCTGCGGCACCCAGGCCTCCGCCCCCCGCTCGTCGAGGTCCAGCGCGGTCTGGGCGACGCAGGCGACGATCATCCCGGCAAGCGCGCTCGCCTCCTCGCCGCGCGTCTGGGCGTCACAGATCCGTACCTCGACCGTGCCGAAGCTGTGATGGGGGCGCACGCTCCACCAGAGCTGGGTCGACTCGATCACCGAGCTCGTCCGCTGCAGCATCTCGACGAAGCCGCTGTAGGTGTCCCAGTCGACGAACGGCGAGGGCACGCCGCAGCGCGGGAAGGTGCGGGTGAAGATCTCCGAGCGCACCGACGCCAGGCCGGTGTCGCGGCGGTCGAGGAACGGCGAGTTCGCCGAGAGCGCCAGGAGCGGCGGCAGCAGCTCCCGCATCCGGTCGCACACCGCGATCGCCCGGTCCGCCCCGCGCACCCCGACGTGCACGTGCAGGCTCCAGGTGTTGTTGCGCTGGGCGACGTAGCCGAGTTCCTCCCGCAGCCGGTTGTAGTGCGGCGTGTCGATGATCCGCTGGTCGAGGTAGCTGGCCCAGGGGTGCGTGCCCATCGAGCCCAGCGCCAGCCCCATCGACTCGACCAGCGCGAAGAGCCGGTCGCGACGGTCCTGCTGCGCGGCGACCGCCTCGGCGAAGCTCTCCGCCCGCCCCGAGCGGATCTCGATCTCGGCGGCGATCAGCTCCCCGGCGGCGGCCTCGGCCAGCACCGCGTCGCGGTCGCACGCCGCCTTCACGTCCTCGTAGCGGTGCGCCAGCTCCAGCGTCTCGGGGTCGAGGATCGCGAACTCCTCCTCGAGCCCGACGGTGAAGTCCGTCGAGTCCTCGAACCGCTCGCGCGCGCCGTCGAGATCGAGCGTCAAAGCAATGTGGGGCCCCGCGCTAGGCCAGGTAGAAGTACAGCGCGTAGAGCAGGTCGACGGCGGGACTGGAGGTGTGCACGGTGACCTCGGGCGGCACCTGGAGCAGCTGCTCGGAGTAGTTGAAGATGATTTTCACCCCCGCCTCGACCAGCCGGTCGGCGACCTCTTGGGCGGCGGCCGCGGGGACCGCCAGCACGCCGACGACCACTTCCTCCTCGGCGATGACCTTCGCCAGGTCCCCGTCCAGCGGCCGCACCGTGACGTCGCCGATCTCCGTGCCGATCTTCGCCTCGTCGACGTCGAACACGGCGACGACCTGGAAGCCGTGGTCGGCGAAGATCGCCGAGGAGGCGATCGCCTGGCCGAGGTGCCCGGCGCCGAAGAGGGCGATGTTGTGCTGGCCCGAGGTGCGGAGGATCTTGCGGATCTCCGACACGAGTGAGTCGACGTTGTAACCGACCCCGCGCTTGCCGAACTTGCCGAAGCCGGAGAGGTCGCGCCGGATCTGCGTCGGGTTGATGTGGGTGTACTCGGAGAGCTCCTGCGAGGAGATCGTCTCGCGGCCCATCTTGCGCGCCTGGGTCAGCACCTGCAGGTAGCGCGAGAGGCGCGCGGCGACCCCGAGCGAGAGGCGCTCGCCTTCGACCGGCAGCCCGGCGGCCTCAATCTCGTCGATCACGTCGGCCATGCCCCCACAGTATCGAGCTTGGCGCGCACCGAGGCCTCGTCGAGGATCAGCTCGGAGGCGACGATCCCGTCGACCTCCACGACCGGGATCTTCTCCAGGTGGCGGCGGAGCAGCAGCTCGTCGCTCTCGATGTCGATCTCGTGCAGCTCGAAGCGGTATCCCTCGCCGTGCAGGGCGACCAGCCGCTCGATCGCCTGCTCGCAAAGGTGACACCCGGGCCGCGAGTAGACGACGACCTCGGTCACGCCGCCATCCTTTCGCCGGTGGCGAAGGCGTCGTAGCCGAGGTAGTCGGGGTAGGCGACGGGGGACGCCCAGCGGGCGGCGGAGCCGATCATCGCCGCGTTGTCGGTGCAGAGGCTGATCGGCACGAGCTTCAGTCGGACGCCCTGGCGCTCGCACAGCGCGGCCACGGCGGCGCGCAGCGGCCCGTTGGCGGCGACCCCGCCGCCCAGCGCGACCGCCTCCCATCCGCCCTTCTTCAGCGCCCGCCGGAGCTTCGCGACGAGCTGGTCGACCACCGCCTTCTGGAAGGAGGCGGCGAGGTCGGCGCGGCGCGCGGCGACGCCCTCCGGGCCGAGCTCCCGGCAGCGGTAGAGCACCGCGGTCTTCAGCCCCGAGAAGGAGAAGTCGAGGCCCGGGTCGCGCGACATCGCGACCGGCATCTCGAAGGCCTCCGGATCGCCGCGCTCGGCCTCCTTCTGGATCGCGGGCCCGCCCGGGTAGCCGAGGCCGAGCAGGCGCGCCACCTTGTCGAAGGCCTCGCCCGCGGCGTCGTCGAGGGTCTGGCCGAGGATCTCGTGCCCCTCGTGCTCGCGGACCGCCGCCAGCAGCGTGTGGCCGCCGGAGGCGACGAGGCAGAGGAAGGGCGGCGCGAGCGGCTCCGGCTCGAGGAAGTTCGCGGCGACGTGGCCCTGCAGGTGGTCGACCGGGATCAGCGGCAGCCGGCGCGCGGCGGCGATCGCCTTCGCGGTCGAGACGCCGACGAGGAGCGCGCCGATCAGCCCTGGCCCGGCGGTCGTGGCGACCGCGTCGACCTCGTCCAGGGCGGTCCCCGCCTCCTCCAGCGCCGCCTCGACGACCGGCGCGGCCAGCTCGAGGTGGTGGCGCGCGGCGACCTCGGGGACGACGCCACCGAAGCCCGCGTGGGCGGCGGCCTGGGAGGAGATGACGTTGGACAGGATCCGCCCGCCGTCGAGCACGGCGGCGCAGGTGTCATCACAGGAGGTCTCTATGGCAAGGAGCACGGCGGGTCCCTGTCAGTCCAGCCACATGATCAGCGCGTCCTCGCCGTTGTCGTGGTAGTAACGGGGACGGACGCCGGCGGAGCGGAAGCCGAAGTGTTCGTACATGCCGATCGCGCGGTGGTTGGACACGCGCACCTCCAGCGTGAAGGGGAGCTGGTTGCGACCCTCCTCGAAGAGCCGCCGCAGGAGCGCGCCGGCGACCCCGCGGGCGCGGTGGTCGGGCGACACCGCCACGTTCATGAGATGCCACACCTGGTCGTAGCGGGAGCAGACGACGTAGCCGGCGAGCTCCTCGCCGCGGGTCGCCGCCAGGCAGATCCCGCTCGGCTTGGAGAGCTCGAGCACGAACATCGCCAGCGACCACGGGGTCGGGAACGAGCGGCGCTCGATCGAGATCACGCTCGGCAGGTCGCTGTAGCCGAGGCGGCGGACCGTGATCTCGCTGCCGGTCCGGCGGTCAGTCTGCTCTCGGGAAAGAATCTCGCTCACGCCAGCGCTCCGCGTCTGGAGGTCTCAGGTAGATCGGTTCGAGCGATTCGGAGCCCTTCCCCGCCGCCGCGAGCGCGCAGATGTGGCGTGCCGCGACCCGGTGGACGGGATCGGCGTCGTCCGGGATGCGGATGCCGCCTGCTCCTTCCAACTCGTCACGAAAGCGTATCGCCCCGGAACCGGCGGCCGAAGGGGGTGCGGCCAGGCGGTCGAGGCGCTCCGCCAGCGCCTCCGGGCGCATCACGGGGGGCTCCCAGACGGTGTCGCCCGCGGCGTCGTAGAGGGCGACGAAGACCTCGCCGCGGTAGCCGTCGAGGATCGCGAGGCGCTCGCCGGGCGCGCCCGCCGCGCCGATCCCGGCGCCGAGGGCGTCGAGCGTGGAGACGCCGCGCGCCGGCAGGCCGCGGCTGAGCGCCAACCCCTTGGCGGTCGCGATACCGACCCGCAGGCCGGTGAAGGAGCCGGGACCGAGCCCGACCGCGACCAGGTCGACCGCCTCCCAGCCGCCCAGCGCGTCGGCACAGCGCTCGACCTCGGCCAGGAGCCCGGTCGCGTGCAGCGGCCGGCCGCGCTCGGAGAGCCCGAGCTGTGCCTCGGCGACGACCTCTCCGTCACGCCATGCGCACGCCGCCGTGTCGGGGGTGGCGGTGTCGAAGCCGACGACGACCAGGGCGTCCGCCCTTCGCCCGCGCTGCTCGGCCCGCGCGCTACTTCACGCGGAAGACGGAGGTGCCGACTTTCTTGCCTTTGACGAACCAGGTGACCTGGTGGCGGCCCGGCGTCGTCGAGGTGATCTTGTTCACGTAGAGCGTGCCCTGTTCGGCTTCCTGCGGCTTTTCGGTGCAGAGATGTTCCTTCTGCGGGAACTTCACACACACCGTGTATTTCACGTCGGCCCGCAGGCTCTTGAAGAAGGCGCCCTTCTTGCTGCCGACCGGGCAGACGGTGGCCGGTTTCGCTTTCCGCGACAGCCCGCAGGCGATGTAGTGCCTGTAGGCGGGAACCGTGGCCGGCGCCTTCTTGGCCGGAGTCGGCGCCTGCGCCGAGGACGAGGGGACGCCGATCAGCAACCCGGTAGCCAGGGCGACCAGTGCCAGCGCCGACAGCATTCCCTTCTTCATCCTCGAACTCCTCCTGTCTCGACTGTGCGTGCTCTCAGACTTCAGCATCGATCACGTAACCCCTGCCGGGGTGCGCGGATGCGGTGCGCCGGAGGGTAACGAGATCGCCTTAAGACGGCCGGGCGCTCAGCCGACGATCTCGATCGTGCGGCGGTCCTCGCCGGCGTGCTCGAGGCGCACCTCGAGGGCCGGGCGGGCGAGCCGCTCGGCGCCGGCGGCGGGCCACTCGACGAAGGCCACGCCGTCGCCGCCGAGATAATCGTCCAGCAGCGCCGGGTCCTCCCCCTCCAGGCTCTCCAGGCGATAGAGATCGAGGTGGGAGATCGGCAGCCGCCCGCCGGCGTAGCGCCGGCCGATGGTGAAGGTCGGCGAGGTGACCGGCTCGACGACGCCGAGCGCGCGCGCGGCACCGCGGATCAGGGTCGTCTTGCCCGCGCCGAGGTCGCCGGAGACGACGACCACGTCGCCGGGCCCGAGGCGCTCCGCCAAGCGGGCCCCGACCGCTTCCGTCTCCGCCGCCGAGCGCGTCTCCGTGCGCCGCTCGTTCATCCGCCGTCCGGCCCGCCGAAGAAGCCGAGCTGGTCGGCCGGGGGCGGCGGGTCGTCATCCTCGACCGCGGTCTCGGCGGCGATCTCGGCGGCGCTCGGCAGCGGCGCGGGCAGCGCTTTCTCCAAGAGCGCCGGGATCGTCGCGAAATCGCCACGAAGCTGTTCCTTCACCGCCGGCGTGCGCAGCGCGGCCGCCGGGTGGAAGAGCGGCAGCAGGAAGACGACGCGCCCGCCGAGCTGGTGGGTCTGGGGAGTGCCGCGGACGCGCGTGATGCCGGTCGGGTTGCCGGTCAGGAGCTTGGTGGCGAAGTTCCCCAGCGTGCAGACGACGCGCGGCTGGATCAGGCGCACCTGCTCGAAGAGGTAGGGCTCGCAGGCCGCGATCTCGGTCGGCTGCGGGTCGCGGTTGTTCGGCGGCCGCGACTTCAGGACGTTGCAGATGAAGACGTCCTCGCGCGAGAGCCCGATCTCCACCAGCAGCTCGTTCAAGAGTTGTCCGGCGCGGCCCACGAACGGCAGCCCCTGCCGGTCCTCTTCCGCCCCCGGCGCCTCGCCGACGAACATCAGATCGGCGTCCGCGTTCCCCGCCCCGAAGACCGCTTTCGTCCGCGTCTCGTGCAGCGGGCACCGCGTGCACCTCTGAACCTCCTTGAAGAGCGCGACGAGCTCCTCGCGCCGCGCCACCGCATCCGCGCTCACGGCTTCTCCCCCGCCGCCCGCCGCTTCCGCGACTCCGCGATCCGGTCCTGCCGCGCCGCCACTTTCTCCCGCCGCCGCGATTCGTCCGAGCGCACCCGCGCCCCCCGCGGCGTCCTGCCCGGCGGCGACACCGCCGACATCCGCCGCCGCGTCCCCCCCGCCCCGCACTCCGGACAGGCGACCCACGCGGTCCCCGCCGCGACGAGCTCCTCGAAGACCGCCCCGCACTCCTCGCACTCGTACTCGTAGATCGGCATATCGGCTTACGGCTGTCTGCGGTTGCTCGACATATCGCCCCTAGGCTGCCAAGTTCTCGGTTTCGATGGTCGGTTGACTCGGGTTCCGTTCCCCAAGCGCGTCGCCGGCCGGAATCAGCCCCTCGCGAGGGCCTTGCAATCGTGAACCCTTTTACCGGGTCCACGCGGCGACAGCCACAAATCTTCGCCAGCCTGGGGACCTCTACCAGACCCCTCGCTCTCCGACTGCGTCTTGAATGGATTCGTCAACGGTCACAAGTGGCAAGTCGATGCGGTGCCGTCGCCGCGATGATGCGATCGAAGGGGAAGGCGTCTCCGAGCATCCAGAGCATTACGCGGGTGTCGGCGACGACCGCGGGCTCAGAGGCCTACTCGGACATACGAGCAAGGCTTCATGGCGGGCCGCCCGAAGTCCGCGCTTCTCGGCACCTTCGCCATCGATCAAGGTGGCCGAGCCGAGCGGCAAGGCTGCATATAGCGGCATGGGGTCACGCCGAAAGACCGGCCCCAAACGGTCAAAAGTCTCCGTGTCAAGTTTCGGCGCGCAGAGCGCCCAAAGTCGACGCGCGTCGGCGCGGGGCCGCCGCCGGCTCCGCGGCGCGCTCGGCCTCGCGCGGCGAGGCGGCCTGCCGATCTGGCTCTGCAATTGGTCTAGCGGCGCCTTCGTGTCGAAGGTCCCGACGACCTCCACCCGCGCCTTGAGGAGATCGCGGCGCTGGTACGAGTCCCGGTGCTGTCCCTTCCTCGACCATTCCTCCCCCGGGCCGGCAAGGACCGGGTGCTCCGCATCTGCGCGCCCGCCGACGGCGCGGCGGTCACCGCCGAGCCGGCGCTGGCCCTCGGGCCCGTCCCTACCGGCTTACCCCCGCTCGAACAGATTGAGGTGGGCGACGACCGAGACCGACTCCTCCTCCCCCTTCTTGCGCCGCCGCTCGACGCAACGAGCCTCCGCCTCATAGAGGCGCTCGGCCGCCTCGGCGAAGATCGCGTGAAATTCCTGCCACCCCTCCTCGTCGAGGTTGGCCGGCAGGCGGAAGACGTAGTGCTCGGGGCGCTCCACGAGCGTCCCGCTCTCGAGTGCCGCGGCGGCGTCGGCGAACTGGATCTGAAGGATGTTCGTGGCGCTCGCGTTCGCCTCATCGCGGTCGAGTTCGGCGACCTCCTCGTTGGTCAAGGACGGTCGCAGCACCGTGCGGTAGAAGTGCTGGGTGGCCCCGCGGACCGGCTGAGTCCCTGCCAGTTCGATGATGCCGAAGTCCCGCAAACGCCTCACGTGGTAGGCGACGTCGTTGACCGGCTCGTGCAGGACGTCCGCCAGTTCGCGGGGACTGATCGGGCGCTGCTCGGCCATCGCGTACCAGATGCGACGGCGAAGGGGGTGCGTGACGATCGCGGCGAGGGATTCAACCTGCGCTTTCGCTTTCTCCTGCTGGGCGGGGTTCATACCTCTTCTCATTTCTGTCGGTTCGACGGGAAGTAATTCGCATACTAAGCATCCTTCGAACGGTCGGAGCGGCTTTATGGGCGAATTGATTCACCCAATGAGGCGCTTACTGATCTGACATCAGGTCAGATCAGGCGACGTGCCCAATGCGAAAGGAGGTGACCATGAACGTCTCGATATCTGAGGCCGCACTGCCGACCGTGTCGGTTCACAAGGCCGGCTGAGTCCACGGGGTGCGTCGGCCCGTCGACGGCCGGCGCATCTTTCCTTCCTTTACTGAAAAGTTTGGACGCCTCGTACATAGGGCACTAGTGTGGGCACCACGCTTCGGCCAAGCCTCGCCACCGACCAAAGGATCTTCTCCGTGTTCTATTGCGAGCGTTGCGAAAGCAAGTTCAATGCCACCGTCGCCGCCGCGGCCGGCGATTGCCCCCGCTGCAAGGAAAGCGACGGCGTCGCCAGCAAGCTGCGTCTCCGCCTCTTCGAGCCTGCGGCGCTGAAGGTGGCCGGCCTCCGCACCGGCCGTACCGCCGCTGCGGCCGCACGCGTCCAGCCGACGAAATAGGCGCCCGGGTCCGCGGTCCGCTGTTCCTTATGGTCGCCACGCGACCATAAGGAACAGCGGAAGCGATCGGGACTAGCTGAGCGGCTCCCACTCCCACGCCTTTGCCGAGGCGAGGGCCTCGTCGTCGACGTGGCGGCGGAATTCGGCGAGCTCCTCGGCGTCGATCGCGTAGGCGTGCTCGGGGCCCGGGAAGGAGCCGCCGCGCACCTCCTCGGCATAACGGGCGACCGCGGCGGTCATGTCGGCGTGGACGTCGGCGTACTGCTTGACGAATTTCGCCATGTGGCCGGTGGTGATGCCGAGCAGGTCGTGGAACACGAGGACCTGGCCGGAGGTGCCGGCGCCCGCCCCGATGCCGATCGTGACGACGTCGAGGCGCTCGGCGATCGTCGCCGCGATCTCGGCGGGGACGGCCTCGAAAACGACGGCGAAGCAGCCCGCCTCCTGCAGGGCGAGGGCGTCCTCGTACATGCGGATCGCCGCCTTCGAGGTCTTGCCCTGGGCCTTGTAGCCGCCGAGCGCG
>DASZUW010000095.1:0-3565 GCA_035547475.1 Solirubrobacterales bacterium | reverse complement strand
CCTCCGGAACAACAGCGGGCAGGTTCCTGCGGGTCCCCCCGACGAGGCCGCCCAGGTGGCCTGCGATGGACTTCAGGATCGGGGACGTCATGTTGGCGACGCACACTGGCGCGAGAGGCGGCAAGGATTCGCGCAGGTTCTGGCGCTGGAAGGTGACGCTCACGCCATTGATCGATGCGTTCGCTTCCGAGGCCTCGATCGCCGCCGCCTCGTGGTCGTAGCCGATGACCGGCGACCACCCCAGCTTCGCCGCCGCGATCGCGAGGACGCCCGAGCCGGTGCCGAGGTCGGTCAGGGGGCAGGAGGCCTCCCCCACGTCGGCCAGCTCCAGCAGGTACTCGAGGCAGAGGCGGGTCGTCGGGTGGGCGCCGGTGCCGAAGGCCCGGCCGGGGTCGACGACGACGTCGATCGCCCCCTCCCGCGCCGGCTCCCAGCTCGGCCGCAGCCAGAGCCGCCCGCCGACCAGGAGCGGCTTGTGGAAGTCGCGCCAGCGGTCGGCCCAGTCGTCGGGGACCTCGGTCGAGGAGACCTCGATCGGCCGCCCGCCGACCACCGCGTCGATCTCCCCCAGCTCCGGCAGCTCCCCCTCGCCGCCGTAGATCGCGTACTCGACGTAGCCGGGCCCGCGCTCCTCCTCGACGCCGTTCGGCGCCAGCACCGTCAGCTCGGCGAGGACGAGCTCGGCCTGGTCCGGGGCACAGCGCACGGACAGGCGGATCACCGCGCGACCACTAGCGGAAGGCTTTGCGGAAGCGGCCGAAGAGTCCCTCGTGCTGGGGCGCGAGGTTGTCGGGCTCGAGCGTCGCGTCGAGCCGCTCGGCGATCTCGCGCTGCTCGTCGGAGAGGTTGGTCGGGACGACCACCTCGACGACGATCCGCTGGTCGCCGCGCCGGCGCCCGCCGAGGCGCGGCAGACCCGCACCCCGCAGCGTCTCCTCGTGGCCGGGCTGGGTGCCCGCCTCGAGCTCCACCTCGCGCTCGCCCTCGAGCGTCGGCACCGTCACCGTCGTCCCCAGCATCGCCTCGGTCGCCGGGATCCGCACGGCGCTGACCAGGTCGGTGCCCTGGCGCTCGAAACGCCCGTCCGGCGCCACCGCGACCTGCACGTAGAGGTCGCCCGCGGGCGCGCCGGGCTCGCCCGCGTGCCCCAGGCCGCTCACGCGCAGGCGCTGCCCGTCCTCGATCCCGGCCGGGATTTCGACCGTTTTCCGCACCCGCGCGCGGTCGCGCCCGCTGCCGCCGCAGACCTCGCAGGGCGTCTCCGGCACCTTGCCGGCGCCGTGGCAGACGTCGCAGGTGACGCCGCGCACCATCTGGCCGAACGGCGTCCGCGTCACCTGGCGCAGCTGGCCGGCGCCGCCGCAACGGTCGCAGGTCTCGATCGGCGTTCCCGGCTCGGCGCCGTTGCCGTGGCAGTGCGAGCAGACGACCACCGCGTCGTAGGAGAGCTCGCGCTCGACCCCGGTCGCGACCTCGTCGAGCGTCACCTCGGCCTCGACCAGGATGTCGCCGCCCGCCGCCGGACCGCCCGCGGCCCCGCCGAACGCGCCGCCGAACGCCTGGCCGAAGAGGGACTGGAAGATGTCGTCGATCGAGCCGAAGCCGGCGCCGGGGTCGAAGCCGCCGGAGCGCAGGCCCTCGGTCCCGTACTGGTCGTAGGTGCGGCGCCGGTCGGCGTCGGAGAGGACCTCGTAGGCCTCGGCCGCTTCCTTGAAGCGGGCTTCCGCCTCGGGGTCGTGGCCGGTGACGTCGGGGTGGAGTTCGCGGGCGAGGCCGCGGAAGGCTTTCTTGATCTCGGTCTCGGACGCGTCGCGGGAGACGCCGAGGACTTCGTAGTAATCGCGTGGCATAAGCGTGGGAGTTCGGTGACTTAGTCGTCGTAGACGGTCTCGAAGTAACGGGAGAGCTCGCGGGCGGCGACGCGGACCGAGGCGATCGCGGTCGCGTAATCCATCCGCCGCGGGCCGACCACGCCGACCGCACCGAGGTTGCGGTGGCCGAGGCCGTAGTTGGCGCCGACGACGCTGGCGGAGCGCAGCGTCGGCTGCGGGTTCTCGTCGCCGATCCAGAGGAAGACGGAGCGCTCGGCGAGCGAGGAGCGCAGCATCTGCAGGACGTCGGCGCGGCGCTCCAGCGCCCGCATCAGCTCGTCGGCGCGCGGCAGGTCGTCGATGTGGGCTTCGGAGAGGAGGCGCGCGGCGCCGTCCACGTAGAGGTCGGCCGCGCCCTCCGGCTCGAGCTCGGTGAAGGCGGGCGCCAGCTTGGCGGCGAACTCCGCCTCGACCGGGTCGAGGCCCGGCTCGGCGACTCGCGTGGAGATCATCCGGGCGCCGAGGCCGAGCCCGGTGAGCTGCTCGTTCAGGTAGCTGGAGGCCCACTCGACGAGGCCCGTGTCGACCGCGTGGTCGAACTCGAACACGCGCCGGTAGACGTCGCCGCTGGAGGCGATCACGATCACCACGACGCGGTTCGGCTGCAGGCGCAGGACCTCGACCCGGTGGATCGTCGTCGTCGCGGCCAGCTGTGGTGCCGTCGCCATCGCCACCAGGTCGGTGACCTGGGCGAGCGCCGACGTCGTCTCCCGCATCGCCTCGTCGACCTCGCGCCGCAGCCGCGACAGTTCGAGCTCGAACCGCGCCTCGCCGGGCGCCGCCCCCGATTCGAGCAGCAGGTCGACGTAACGCCGGTACCCGGAGTCGGTCGGGACGCGGCCGGCGGAGGTGTGCGGATGGGTCAGGTAGCCCTCCGCCTCGAGCAGCGCCAGCTCGGCGCGGACCGTGGACGGCCCCCACTCGACGCCCGGCATCGAGGCGACCTCCTTCGAGGACACGGGCCGCGCCGACACGAGGTACGCGTCGACGACAAGCCGCAAGATCAGTTCCTGGCGCTCGGTAAGCACCCCTAAAGCTTAGGAGGCCGCGACGCGGAGCCCCCGAGGGCCTCCGCGAGGCGGGCCCCCGCTACAGCTCCAGCTCGGCCTCCGCGTTGCGGATGATGCGGTTGTCGCCCTGCGCGGCCTCGAGGTCGACCGTCACCCGGTCGCCGTCGACCTCCTTGATCGTGCCCGAGACGACGATCTCCTGCTCCGGCAGCCCCATGCCGCGGAACTGGACCGACAGCTTCTTCATCGCCCGCGGGTCGCCGCCGCCGAGGCCCTGCGCCGCCGCTTTGGCGACCAGCCCCATCGAGTAGAGACCGTGGAGGATGTTGCCCGGAAGTCCCACGGATTTCGCGAACTCGGGGTCGATGTGGATCGGGTTGAAGTCGCCCGAGGCGCCCGCGTAGCGGTTGGTCAGGTACTTGTCGGGCGTGACGCGCAGCTCCGGCACCGCGTCCCCGGCTTTGAAGTCGGCCATCTCAAACCCCCCTGACGATGTTGGTCCAGGTCCCGCGCACGACCTCGGCGCCGGCCCCGTTCACCGAGGTCGTCTCGAAGACGTAGAACCCGTTCCCGAGTTTCTCCTCGATCGAGACACACTTCGCGGTGGTGGTGATCTCGTCGCCTGAGCACGCCGGCTCGTCCCACTCGAAGGTCTGGGCGCCGTGCACGAGCTTCGCGAAGTTG
>DASZUW010000094.1:0-2134 GCA_035547475.1 Solirubrobacterales bacterium | reverse complement strand
CCCCCGCCCGGGGCGCCAGCTTCCCGCCTCCCGGACCCCCGCCCCTCGGGCGCCAGCTTCCCGGCCCTCGAACCCCCGCCCCCGGGCGCCAGCTTCCCGGCGCCCTGACCCCCCGCCCCGGGCGCCAGCTTCCGGCGTCCGAGCCCCCGCCCCGGGCGCCAGCTTCACCGCGCCCCGAGCCCCCTCCCCTCAGGTCGTCCGCACGATGATCACGCTGCACGGGGCGTGATGCGAGACGTTGTTCGGCACGCTGCCCAGCAGGTAGCGGCGCGCGCCGGTCATGCCCTTGTTGCCGACCACGATCAGGTCGGCCTTGATCTCTTCGGCGACGTTCAGGATCGCGTCGGCCGGGTCGTCCTGGATCGGGTGGGTCGTGACCTCGACGCCCGCGGCGCGGGCTTTCGCGGCGGCGGCGTCGAGGACGAGGTTGACGTCCTCGCGCGGGCCGATCTCGTGGGCGATGTCGGGCGGAGCGCCCTCCTGCTCGTCCTGGATGCGCCGTTTCGGCACCGGCTGGTAGGCGCTGACGATGCCGAGCGTCGCCCCCGAGAGCCTCGCCAGGTCGATCGCCTGGTCCACCGCCTGCCCTGCCGTGTCGGAACCGTCCGTCCCGACCACGATCCGAGTGAACATCCCCGCCTCCTCCAGCTCGCTCACCGTGCGCGCCCGATACTAACGGCGCCGGCGGGAACCGCTACCTCGTGACCCCGTATTGCGCCTGATGTTCTGCGACGAAGGAGCGCGGGAGGCCGTGGAAGCGGGCGCCGATGATTTCTTCCGGCGTGCTCGAGAGCCGCACCACCGCGATCACCATCGAGGCGACGAGGCAGACGACGAGCAGGACCATCCCGAATCTCCAGAGGTAGGGCACGCGCTAACCCTAGAGGGGCCGCCGCGATCCTCCCCCGGCGCCCGGCGTGCCGGTTAGGCTGCGCGCATGGCGTTGGACCGGGTTGCCGACGGCGTGTGGCTGCTGCGCGGGGACTTCCGCGGGGCGATGAACATCTACTTCATCGAGGACGGCGACGGGGTCGTCCAGTTCGACGCCGGGACGAAGTCGATGCGCAAACGGGCGGCGGAGGCGGCGCGCGAGCTCGGCGGGCTGAAGCGGATCGTCCTCGGCCACGCCCACGCCGACCACCGCGGCACCGCGCCCTACCTCGGCGCGCCGGTCTTCTGCCACCCGGCCGAAGTCACCGACGCCGAAGGCACCAAGGCGGTGACGCCGTACTTCAACCTCGCGCTGCTGCCGGTGGCGCCGGTGCGCTGGATCTACCCGCTGCTGCTGCGGCGCTGGGACGGCGGGCCGGTGAAGGTGAACGGGACGGTCGCCGAGGGCGAGGAGGTGGCGGGCTTCAAGGTGGTCCACTTCCCCGGGCACGCGCCGGGGCTGATCGGCCTCTGGCGCGAGAGCGACCGCGTCGCGCTCGTCTCCGACGTCGTCTACATGGTCGACTCGGCGCGGCTCAGGCCGCTCCCCGCCGGCGAGGCGAGCGTCCCGCACCCGGCGTTCGCCTGGAACCACCAGGAGGCGAAGCGCAGCGTGCGCAAGCTGGCGGCGCTCGAACCGCGCGTGGTCGGCGCGGGCCACGAGGCGCCGCTGCGCGGGGACGATCTGCGGTCGGTGCTCGAAGCGGCGGCCGAGAAGCACTGAGGAGCGCGCGCGCCGGGCGGGCGCCGCTGCGCACCGCATCCGGCGGCCCGCTCCCATAGGTTTGCCTGCTGATGATCGGGACTTACGCCTCGACGGCCTTGATCCTGCTTGCCTCCCTCCTGGTCGGCCGGGCCGCGTTCTCGCTCGCCGGGCGGCGCCGCTGGTGTTGGCTGGAGGGCGCGGTCGGCTTCGGCGCGATTCTCACGGTGTCCGGGATCCTGGCCCGGGCGCCCGGCCACGGGACGAGCGCGACGCTCGGCATCGTCGCCCTGATCGTCGTCGCCGCGGCCGTCGCCTGGCGGCACCGCCGCGAGGCGCCGGCGGCGCTCGCGGTCGGCCTGGCGACGGCGCTGGTCGTCGCCGTCGTCCTCTCCTTCCCCTTCGCCGTGAGCGGGCGCTGGGGGCTCCTCGGCGTCGGCTTCAACAACGACCTCGGCCTGCACCTCGCCTGGGCGGAGTGGCTGCGCAGCGGCGCCGGGC
>DASZUW010000093.1:0-1576 GCA_035547475.1 Solirubrobacterales bacterium | reverse complement strand
AGGGCATCGGCATCCGCCTGCCCGGAGAGCTCTTCGCCGGCGTCCCCGAGGGCCGTGTAGTCGGTCTTGCCGCCGAGGAGGACCACGGGGTGACCGCCTCTCCGTTCCAGGCGCCGCAGCTCTTCGCGCCGCCAGGTGTCGCAGGCGCCGTAGGAGCCCCCGGCGAGCCGGTTGAAGACCGTGACCTCGGCCGCAGGGCATTCGCGCTTGGTCAGCACCACCAGGCGCCACCGGTTGCGCTCGGCGACGACCTCGAGGGCCGGGAAGAACTGCAGCGCATGCGAGTCGCCGAAGAGGATCAGGGTGCGGTGCCCCCGGGTATCGCCGTAGACGCAGGGTCCCGAGCGGGTCAATTCGATCCCGATCATGCAGCCTTCGAGCTGCGGTGCCGGGACGTCGGCTTCGGCTGCGGCGGGGGCGGGCCGGATGGCCCCCGGGTCCGCGGCCGCCCGTGGGCAGGCGGGTGCGGGCTCGGCGGCTGCCGCCGCAACGGCGGACAGGAGGATCAGGAGCACGCCGACGACGTTTCGGGCCCTCACGGTCGAGGCCGGTACGCGATCCAGACCTCCCGGGATCCGGAGACGTATCTCACGACGCGGGCGTGCAGGTTCCGGGCCGGGCGGCGCATCCCCGCACCGTGCCCGCCGTCTCACGCGCCAGGGTTTCCCGCGTTGCCTCGCGCGCTGCCAGCTGTCGCGCTTCCTCGGCGACCGTGGGCAATGCCGCCGCGACCGCCGCGGAGAGCCCCTCGCCCTGACGGAACCGCCGTCCCACGACCCCGAGCACCAGGGCCCGCCCGGGCAGGGTCCCCAGCTCGCGTGCCAGCTCGACGGCCGCGGCGAGCGAGGTGGCATGCGTCGAGGCCGCGGCCGCGAGGCTCGCGGGCAGCGGGCCGGCGCCCGCGTCCAGGTGCAGGATGGTTCCGGCGGGCGCCGCGGCCCGGACGGCGTCGACGACCACGGTCGCGGCGCGACCCCGCCACGCCTCGACCAGCGCCAGCGGGTCGCCCCCCTCGGCGCGCGGCTCCACACCGACGGGGCAATCCTCGCGGAGGCTTCGGATCACGGCGATCCCGACGCCGTCGTCGCCCCGCAGCTCGTTGCCGAGGCCGACGAGCAGCACCGGCGCCTGCGTCTCAGCCACGCTCGACCGTCAGGTCGAGGAAGTGGGTCGCGCAGGAGATGCAGGGGTCTTGGTTGCGGATCGCCTGTTGGCAGCGCCGGGTCAGGTCCTCGTCGGAGAGGTCGAGGCCGGCCGCGACCACGGTCCGCAGGTCGGCCTCGATCGCGCGCTGGTTCTGCGAGGTCGGCGGCACGATCCGGGCGTCCAGGATCGTCCCCTCCGCGTCGATCTCGTAGCGGTGGTAGAGCATCCCGCGCGGCGCCTCGGTGGCCCCGTGGCCGACCCCGGCCCGCGGTTCGACCGGGACGGCCGGCGCGTCCGGCTCCTCGTAGGCGTCGATCAGCGCCAGTGCTTCGTCGGCGGCCTGCACCAGCTCGACCGCGCGCACCACGATGCTGCGGAACGGGTTGCGGCAGCGCGGGCCGAGCCCCGCCTCGCGGGCCGCGTCGGCGGC
>DASZUW010000092.1:0-10785 GCA_035547475.1 Solirubrobacterales bacterium | reverse complement strand
ACGGAAGCAAGTGTGGAGATCCCGGCGTCTTCGTCACGACGTGTCATCTCGGTGACGGTTCCGTGCGGCGTCCGTAGGCGATGCGTCGCTCTCGCGTCACCCTGCGGCCGCGGTCCCTGATCCGCTCCCCGTGGACCCGGCCCTCTCGGCCACGGCCACAGAAGACCCGGGCCGTGGCCGAGAGGGCCGGGTCCCTTGTGCGTCCCTCGGCCGTCCCTCTCCCGGGCCCCTCCTCCCTACGAGTTCTTGATGACGATCCCCTCGAGGATCTGGGCGGCCTTCTCGGTCGCGTCGATCGCCTCCTCGAGGACGGCGAAGATGTCCTTCCAGCGGATCACGAACATGGGGTCGATGGCGTCGGTGAAGAGGGCGGCGACGGCGTCGCGGGAGATGCGGTCGCCTTCGTTCTCGAGGCGGTGGACCTCGATCCAGTATTGGTCGAGGTTCTTGAAGGAGGGGAGGTTGTCGAGGCCCTTGGCGAGGGCTTCGCAGGAGCGGACGAGGACCCCGGTCAGGGCGCCGGCCTGGTCCATCGGCGCCTCCACCTGGTAGAGGCCGAGGAAGTCGGCCGCCTCCTCGGTGAAGTCGACGATGTCGTCGAGCTGGGTCGCGAGGCCGTAGATGTCCTCGCGGTCGATCGGCGTGACGAAGGTCGTGTTCAGCCTTTTGATGATTTCGTGCGTGACTTTGTCACCGCGGTGCTCGGCTTCGACGAGGTCTTGGTGGAGGGTGCCCGCGTCGGGCCACTCCCGCATCAGCCGGTCCAGGAGCTGCGCCGAGTGGACGCTGTTCTTCCCCGCCTCCACGAAGAGATCGAAGAACGTCTGATCGTGGGGTAGAAGCGAGAAGCGCGCCACCGACGACATCCTAGTCGCCACCCGAGAATCTCCGTCAGCCCGTCGCGGCGGCGGTCGTGGGCGTCGCGGTCGCGGTCGCGGCTGCCAGCTGCTCGGCGGCCCGCGACGCCGCCCGCTCCCGCAGTTCGAGCTGCACGTCGCGCCGCGGCTCGTCCTCGCCGCGCCGGATCCGCGTCCACTCGCCGTCCGGCCCGAGCTCCCAGGAGTTCGTGTTGTCGGCGAAACAGCGCTCCAGCACGTCGCACATCTCCGCCCGCAGCGCCGGGTCTTCGACCGGTGCCACCAACTCCACCCGGCTGTCGAGGTTGCGCGGCATCATGTCGGCGGAGCCCATCAGCACCCGCGTCTCGCCGCCGCGATGGAAGCTGTAGACGCGCGAGTGCTCGAGGAAGCGGCCGACGATCGAGACGACCCGGATGTTCTCGGAGACCTCCGGCACCCCCGGCTTCAGGCAGCAGATCCCGCGCACGTTCAGGTCGACCCGCACGCCCGCCTGCGAGGCCCGGTAGAGCGCCCGGATGCACCCCGCGTCGACCAGCGAGTTCATCTTCAGCGCGATCCGCGCCTCCTCCCCGGCCTCGTGCGCGGCGATCGTCGCGTCGATCTCCTCGATAAAGCGGTCGCGCATCGTCGTCGGCGACACCAGCATCTTGCGGTACTCGGCCGGGCGCCCGTAGCCGGTGAGGAAGTTGAACATCTCCGCCACGTCGGCGCCGATGTCGGGGTCGGCCGTGAAGAGGCCGAAGTCGGTGTAGAGGCGCGCCGTCTTCGCGTGGTAGTTGCCGGTGCCGATGTGGACGTACTCGCGCACCTGCCGACCCTCGCGCCGCGCCACCAGGATCGCCTTCACGTGCGTCTTCAGCCCGGGGATGCCGTAGACCACGTGGACGCCGGCCTCCTCCAGCGCTTTCGCCCAGTGGATGTTCGCCTCCTCGTCGAAGCGCGCTTTCAGCTCCACCATGCAGACCGCCTGCTTGCCGCGTTCGGAGGCGCGGATCAGCGCCGGGACCAGCGGCGAGTCGTCGCTCGTCCGGTACACGGTCTGCTTGATCGCCAGCACGTCGGGGTCTTCGACCGCCTGTTCGACGAAGCGTTCGACCGAGGTCGCGAAGGAGTCGTAGGGGTGGTGGACGAGCAGGTCGCTGTGCCGGATCTCCCGGAACATGTCGACCGCGCTGTCCTCCTCGCCCTGCAGGCGCGGCTGCGTCACCGGCGTCCAGGGGGAGTAGCGCAGCTCGGCGTGGCCGGGGACGTCGGCGATCTCGGAGAGGTCGGCGAGGTCGAGCAGGCCCTCGATGTCGTAGACCGCGCGGTCTTCTAGCCGCAGCGCGCCGATCAGCTCGTGCCGCAGTCGCGGGTTCATCCCGGCGGCGATCTCCAGCCGCACCACCTCGCCGAAGCGGCGTCGGCGCAGCTCGTCCTGGACCGCCTGCAGCAGGTCGTCGGCCTCGTCGGAGACGGTGAAGTCGGCGTCGCGCGTGACCCGGAAGAAGCCATGGTCGACCACCTCGGTGCCCGGGAAGAGCGCGTCGAGGTTCGCCGCGATCACCTGCTCCAGCGGCACGTAGGTGCCGTCCTCGCCGACCGGCAGGAAGCGCCCGAGCAGCTCCTTCGGCACCTTCACGCGGGCGACGATCTCCACCTCCGAGTCCGGGTCGCGCAGCAGCACCGCGAGGCTCAGCGAGAGGTTCGAGATGTAGGGGAACGGCCGGCCGAGGCCGATCACGAGCGGCGTCAGCGCCGGGAAGACCTGCTCGTGGAAGCGGCGGTGGATCTGGCGGCGCTCCTCCTCGCCGGCGTCCGCGAGCGAGACGATGCGCAGGTCCTCGCGCTCCAGCGCCGGGCGCAGCTCGCCGTCGAAGCAGCGCTGCAGCCGCCGGTCGAGCTCCAGCACGCGCCGCTGGATGCGGTCGATCTGCTCGGCGGGGCGCAGCCCGTCCGGCCCCCGGGCGTCGATCCCGGCCTCCATCTGGTCGAAGAGCCCGGCCACCCGCACCATGTAGAACTCGTCGAGGTTCGACGCGTAGATCGCGCAGAAGCGCAGCCGCTCGAGCAGCGGCACGCTCTCGTCCTCGGCCAGCTCCAGCACCCGCCGGTTGAACTCCAGCCAGGAGAGCTCTCGGTTGAAGTAGAGAGAGGGATCGTCGAGGCTGGCTACTGACTCGGCCAAGGGCACATCGTACTCGGGCTCACTTCGAGCCTGGCGGGGGGGACGGTCCGGTGGATCCCCTCTCTCACGAACAGCGAGGAGGTTCGTTCGGGAATCCACCGGACCGTCCTCGAAGGCCGCAGGAGGCGCGTCGTCAGGCCGCACGTCGAGCGCGGGATGGCTGGGAGGGCGCGGTCGTGGAAACGGCATCCAGCGCCAGCCGGTACCCCGTGGCGAGCTGGCTCATCGAGCGCTCCCAGGAGCGGGCGCGGGCGGCGCGGGCGCCGGCCGCGCCGAGCTTCGCGCGCAGCTCCGGGGAGGCGGCCAGCTGCAGGATCGCGCCGGCGACGTGGTCGGCGTCGGGACGGCACAGGAGGCCGGTGTGGCGGTTCTCGACCAGCGCCGCCGGGCCGCCCTCGGCGATCGCGACGACCGGCAGCCCGCTGGCCCCGGCCTCGAGGATCACCTGCCCGTAGGTGTCGGTGACGCTGCAGAAGAGGAAGGCGTCGGCGCTGGCGTAGGCGACCGCGAGCTCCTCGCCCTCGAGCCAGCCGAGGAAGGTGGCGGCGTCGCCGAGGCGCGCGCGCAGCTCCCCCTCCTCCGGCCCGCCGCCCGCCAGCAGCAGGTGCAGCCGCGGGTCCGCCGCGCGGGCCGCGAGGAAGGCGTCGGCCAGCAGGTCGACCCCCTTCTCCCTGGAGAGGCGCCCGGCGTAGAGGACCTTGATCTCGCCCGGGTAGGCGTCGCGATCCGCCTTCGCCGGGTCGAAGCGCTCGGTGTCGACGCCGCGCTCCCAGCGGCCGACCTTGGCGCCGTCGACGCCGAGCTCGGCGAGCGAGGCGTCGGCGGCGGGGCTCGGCGAGAGCACCCGCCCCGGCGCTTCGTAGAAGGCGCCGAGGCCCGCCTTGGCGACCATCTCCAGCGTCCCGTCGGCACGCAGGCCGGCGTAGGCGGCGAGCTCCGTGTGGTAGCTGGCGAGCAGCGGCACGCCGGTGATGCGGCTGAGCAGCGTCGCCGCGATCCCGGCCGGGCCGGGCGCGGTGACGTGGACCAGGTCGTAGGCGCCCTCGGCCAACGCCTCGACCAGCTCCGGGACCGCCGGGACCCCCAGCCGCAGCCCCTGGTAGAAGGGCAGCTCCAGCTCGGCGGCGGCCGGGAGGCGGCGATCGACGCCCGGATCGGTCCCGATCACGTCGACGTGAAAGCCGGGCACGCCGCGCTCGCGGATCTGTTCGATCGTGTGGGTCACGCCGTGCATCGAGGCGATCCCGTCGACGATCAAGGCGACGCGGCGGCGGTCGCCCTCGGCCCCCCGCAGCTTCGCTTTCTCCGCGCCGAGGAAGGCAGTCGAGGGCGCGTAGGGGAAGGCCGGGACCAAGGCCTCGAAGAGCCCCGTCGCGGCGGCGCCCAGATCGCCGGCCTGGAAGGCGACGAGGCCGCCGTCGACGGCGAGGCGCAGACGGCGCTCGTGGCGACGGCGCGCGCGCCGGTAGAGGTCGGCGTGGGAGAAGCCGTCGGCCTGCAGGAGGTCGAGGAGCTCGCGGCCGCGGGCGTCGATCCCGACCCCGGCAAGCCACGCCTCGAGCAGGCAGCGCGCGTCCTCCGGGCCGATGTCGGTGGCGACCTTGCCCTCGCGCTCGGCCCCCTCGCGGATCACCCGTTCGGCCATCTTCAGCACCGCGTTCGGGTCGGGCGCGGTGCCCGGCGCCGCGACCTCGGCCTCGTCGAGCGCCCGCGTCGCCAGCGCCATCGCCGCGTGGGTCCACTTCGCGGCCGAGCCTTGTTCGCCCCGCGCCTCGGCAAGGCCGGCGCGCATGTGGGCGAGAAACTCTTCCGGCGTGGCAGCGGCGGGGACCTCGGTCCAGGTCCTGCCGATGTCGACGCCGGCGTGGTCGTCGGAGCCGCCGATCCCGATGCCGCCGCGCGTGTCGACGTAGACGGCGGCGGGCATGTTCAGCTCCGCGGCGCGCGACCCGTTGCGGACCGCCCAGATCGGGAAGAGCTCGGCGAGCCGCCGCCGGTGGCGCCGGGTGAGCGGCGCCGCGACGTGGAAGAAGGGGTGCGCCAGGGCGCAGGCGATCTCGTTCTCGTGCAGGTAGGCGGCGCAGGCCTCGACGTCGCCGGCGTGGGCCTGCAGCCACTCGTGGTCGCCGGGCGTGATCCCGTAGCAGAGGACGTGGACCGCCTGGGGCTCGCCGGCGAAGCGGGCGGTCAGCTCCTCGGAGACGAAGGTGTCGGGGAGGCCCTCCAGCTCGAGCGCCCCGTCGATCGTGTCGTGGTCGGTGATCGTGACGAAGTCCATCCCCCGCTTCTTCGCCAGCTCGTAGACCTCCTGCGGCGGCGACGCGCACTCCGGCAGCCCGAGGCTCCGCTGCACCCCCAGGCGCGAGAGCTGCGAGGCGGTCGAGTGGCAGTGCATGTCGGCTCGGGAGCTCATCGGTGGCCATATTTCGTCATTTGCAGGGAAATCATGTGAACCACCTGCAAACGAGGCGTGAACTTCGTGTGATCCGGGTGGCCGCCGGGTCCGCTTCCGTGGTTGGGAACTTCGCCTATGCCGAAGAAACCAACCACGCAACGGCGCGCGGTGGCTTCGCGGCGGGACTACGCGGCGCGGAGGGCGGGGATGGCGCCGTTGCTCGCGGCGCCGCTCAGCAGGTCGAGGATGATGCCCTCGCGCAGGCCGCCCTTGCCGATCTGCAGCGGCCGGCCGACGAGCTCGGAGACCTTCTCCAGCAGCAGGACGCCGGTGGTGAGGATGCGGACGCGGCGGGGATCGAGCTCGAAGCGGCGGGCGACCTCGGCCGCCGGTTCGGAGGAGAGGACGCGGATCGCGCGCTCCAGGGTCTCGTACTCGAGCACCGCGCCGACCAGCCGGCGCAGGCTGGTCGCCGAGCCGCCCACGGCGACGGCCTGGTCGGGGTGCTCGATCTCGACGCCGGCGAAGAAGTCCTCGATGTACCCGCGGACGCGGCGGATCTCGGCCGCCGCGGGCGGGTCGGAGGAGATCAGCTCGTCGGCGAGGACGCCGGAGCCGATGTGCCAGGAGCGCACCTCGTCGACCCCGTCGGGGACGGTGCCGAGGATGACCTCGGTGGAGCCGCCGCCGACGTCGACGACGCCGACCCGACCCTCCGCCGGGTGCCCGAGCGCCTTGGTCGCGCCGATGAAGGACAGCCGCCCCTCCTCCTCGCCGCTCAGGACCTCGACCTCCACCCCGGCCGCGCCGGAGATCGCCGCCGCCACCGCGGGCCCGTTGCAGGCCTCGCGCACCGCCGCGGTCGCCACCGCGCGGATCTCCTCCGCGCCGAGCTCGCGCGCCAGCCGCACCTGCGTGGCGACCAGCTCGCCGACCTCACGCACCTTCTCGGGGCAGATCGCGCCCTCGTCGTCGACCGCCTTGGAGATGCGCGTGTAGGCGCGCTGCTCCATCACCTTCTTCAGCTGGCCGTCCATCGGCTCCGCGACCAGGACGCGGGTCGTGTTGGAACCGATGTCGATCGCTGCGCACAGCATCAGCCTTCGGTACCCATCTTTCCAGGCGGGCCGGATCTAAGCGTGCGCGTCGGGATGCGAGGCATCCTCGAACTCGCGGAAGAGCCCGGTCACGACGAAGGCGACCTGCTCGCCGATGTCGACCGCGTTGTCGGCGATCCGCTCGATCGCCCGCGCGGTCAGCAGCATCGTCATCGCCCATTCGCGGGCGTCGGCGTCGTCGCCGATCGCCAGCGCCTGGCGGAACGCTTCCCGGTTCAGCTCGTCGACGACGTCGTCGCGCTCGACCAGGTCGCGCGCCATCTCCACGTTGCGCTCGCCGAACGCGTGCTTGGCCTGCGAGATCAACGATTTCGTGTGCGCCCCCATGGTCAGGATCAGTTTCACCATCTCCTGGTCGGCGGGGGGCTCGTGCCCCGACATCGGGATCACCTTGCAGATGTTCACGCACTGGTCGCCCATCCGCTCGATGTTCTTCAGCACGTGCAGCAGCGCCGAGATCAGCCGCAGGTCGGTGGCGACCGGCGACTGCGTCGCCAGCAGCGTGATCAGCGACTGGTGCACCTCGAGGTAACGCCCGTCGATCCGGTCGTCGTCGGCGACGACGATCTGGGCCAGCTCGATGTCGGTGTGCTCGACCGCCTCCAGCGTCCGCGTCAGCGCCGCCGTGACGAGGTCGAGCCCGCCCAGCGCGCTCCCTTCGAGCGCCCGCAGTTCCTCCTGGTATTCGACCCGGGTCTCCGGCATGTCCCCGCCTCGCCGGCTACCCGAAGCGACCGGAGACGTAGTCCTCGGTCTCTTTCCTCTTCGGCTTGGTGAAGATCTCCTCGGTCGGGCCGATCTCCACCAGGTGCCCGGGCTTGCCCGATTCGTCGAGGTTGAAGAAGGCGGTGTTGTCGGACGCGCGCGCCGCCTGCTGCATGTTGTGGGTGACGATCGCGATCGTGTATTCCTTCTTCAGCTCGCCGATCAGGTCCTCGATCGCCAGCGTCGCCACCGGATCGAGGGCCGAGCAGGGCTCGTCCATGAGCAGGACCTCGGGGCTGACCGCGGTCGCGCGGGCGATGCAGAGCCGCTGCTGCTGCCCGCCGGAGAGGCTCGAGCCGGGCCGCCCGAGACGGTCCTTGACCTCGTCCCAGAGGTGCGCCCCGCGCAGGCTCTTCTCGACGATCTCGTCCTTCTCGGACTTCTTGATCCGGCCCGCGTTGAAGTTCAGGCCGGCGGCGACGTTGTCGTAGATCGACATCGTCGGGAACGGGTTCGGCTGCTGGAAGACCATGCCGATCAGCCGCCGCACCGCGACCGGGTCCACCCCGGCGCCGTAGACGTCCTCGCCGTCGAGCTGGATCGAGCCTTTGACGCTCGCCCCCGGAGTCAGCTCGTGCATCCGGTTCAGCGAGCGCAAAAACGTCGTCTTGCCGCAGCCGGAGGAGCCGATCAGCGCCGTCACCTTGTTCGGCTCGATCGTCAGGCTGACGTTTTCGACGGCGTGGAAGTCGCCGTAGTAGAGGTTGACTTCCTTCGCCTCGAGGGTCTTCGCGCGGCGCGCCGGCGCCGCGTCGCCCTGCGGCACGCTCGAGGTCTCGACGACGGGACCGGCTTGCGACATCGTGTTGCGACCCTCCTCGGCCTCGGTTGCGGGCTTCGACTCGGGCCCGAACATAGCTTTCAGCTTCCTTCCCTCCACGTCAGGCTCCTAACGGATCTCCGTTTTGTAGCGGCGGTACACGAGGCGGGCGATGACGTTGAGGATCATCACTATGACGATCAGCGTCAACGCCGCCGCCCAGGCGCGGTCGTAGGCCGCTTGTTTCATCACCCCGGGCGACCGGTACTGGTTGTAGGCGTAGACCGCCAGGTTCTGCATGCGGCCGGCGAACGGGTCCGCGTTCAGCGAGTCGACGACGCCGGTGGTGACCAGCAGCGGGGCGGTCTCGCCGATGATCCGCGCGGTCGCCAGCATCACCCCGGTGACCAGCCCGGCGAACGCGGTCGGCAGGACCACCTTGACGATCGTCTTCCACTTCGGCGTGCCGAGCGCGTAGGAGGCTTCGCGCAGGTGGTTCGGGACGATCTTCAGGATCTCCTCGGCGGAGCGGATGACGATCGGGATCATCAGCACCGAGAGCGCGACCGATCCCATGATCCCCATCTGGATGCCGGGGCCGAAGAAGACCTCGAAGAGCGCGTAGGCGAAGAGCCCGGCGACGATCGAGGGGATGCCGGTCATCACGTCGACGAAGAAGGTGAGCGCGCGGCGCAGCGGCCCGCGCCCGTACTCGTTCATGTAGATCGCCGCCATCAGCCCGATCGGCACCGAGATCACGACCGCGCAGGCGGTGATCACGAGGGTGCCGACGATCGCGTGCTCGGCACCGCCGCCGCCGACCACGCCGCGCGCGTCGGAGGTGAAGAATTCCCAGCTGATCCCCTTGACGCCGCGTTTGATCACTTCGTAGAGCAGCGAGATCAGCGGCGCCATCGAGACGCCGAAGGCGGCGGCGATCCCCATCGTGATCGCGCGGTCCTTGGCGCGGCGGGCGCCCTCGACCGGGCGCGACCAGGCGTAGATGGCGACGACCGCGACCAGCGCGCCGAAGACCAGCATCAGGGCGATCGTGAACCAGCCGAGCGCCGCCTCGACGAGGCCGCAGAAGATCAGGGCGCCGACGAAGGCGGCCCAGGGCGCCCAGCCCGGCAGCGTCCCGCCGCGGCTGCCCTCGCCGGAGAGCAGGGCGCGGGTGGAGCGCGACGAGAGCGCGGCGGCGTCGGCGGGCGGCGGCGTCATCTACTTCACCTCCGCGCGGGCGATGATGAGCCTGGCGAGGAAGTTGGTGGCGAGGGTGATCGCGAAGAGGACGAGCCCGGTGGCGATCAGCAGGTTGATCGCGAGGCCCGAGGACTCGGGGAAGTTGAGCGCGATGTTGGCGGCGATCGTCGAGGGGTTCGCCTGGCTGATCAGGATGCAGGTGACGCCGCCGGAGACCGAGAGGATGATCGCGACGGCCATCGTCTCGCCGAGCGCGCGGCCGAGGCCGAGCATCGCGCCGGAGATCACCGAGGAGCGGCCGAACGGCAGCACCGTGGTGCGGATCATCTCCCAGCGCGTCGCGCCGAGCGCCTGCGCGCCTTCCTGCAGTTTGCGCGGCGTCTGGGCGAAGACCTCGCGGGCGACGGCGGAGACGATCGGCAGGATCATCACCGCGAGGACGAGGCCGACGACCAGCATGGTGCGACCGGTGATCGAGGCGGGGCCCTCGAAGATCGGCAGGAAGCCGAGCTTCTCTTCCAGCCATTTCATCACCGGGACGGCGGCCGGCCCGAGCACGAAGATGCCCCAGAGGCCGTAGATGATGCTCGGGATCGCGGCCAGGAGGTCGACCAGGTAGCCGAGGAAGGAGGCGACCCGCGGCGGCGCGCTGTGGGTGATGAAGAGCGCCACGGCGACCGCCAGGGGCACGGCGACGATCATCGCCAGCACGCCGGCCATCGCGGAGCCGAAGGCGAGCGGGGCGACGTAGCTGATGAAGCTGTCCCCGCCGGGCAGTTCCGAGGCCGACGCGGTGAGCGCCGGGAAGCCCTCGGTGACGAGGAAGACGGCGACCCCGGCGAGCAGCGCCAGGATCGTCACCGCGGCGATCACCGCGGCGTTGCCGAAGATCCGGTCGCCGCGGCGGCGGCGCCCTCGGGACGCCGCCGCCAGCAGCTGGCCGGCATTCGTCGTGGTGTCGAGATGAGCCACGGGTGTCGATTCGGTGGTGCTGCGGCGGGCTATTCGATCGCGCCGACCGCGGCTTCGACCTTTTTGGTCAGCGCCGGGGAGAGCGGCGCCGAGCCGGCCTGTTCTTCGGCCAGGGACTGCCCTTCGGGGCTGATCGCGTATTCGAAGTACGCCTTGGCCAGCGCGGCTTCCGAGGCCGACTTGTATCTGGTGCAGCCGATCAGCGAGGAGACCAGGATGATCGGGTAGACGCCGCTCGCTTCGGTTTTGCGATCGATTTCGAAGGCGATGACGTTTTTCTGGCCTTTCTCCAGTTCCGGGTCTTCCTTGGAGAGGTCCAGGACTTTGGCGGCGGCTTCCGGCGACGGTTCGGCCCAGGTGCTGCCGACCTTGATCAGCGCCTTGCCGAGTTCGCCGGCCTGCGAGGCGTCGGCGTAGCCGATCGCGCCTTCGCCCGCGGAGACGGCTTCGATCACGCCGGAGGTGCCGGAGGCCGCTTCGCCGCCTTTGACCGGCCAGTCACCGCTCACGTCGTGGGTCCACACCTTCGGCGCCACTTTCGAGAG
>DASZUW010000091.1:0-4801 GCA_035547475.1 Solirubrobacterales bacterium | reverse complement strand
CGCACCAGCTCGCGGAGCTCGCGCTGCTCGTCGCTCAGCGGGTCGAACGGCACGACGCGAACTCTAGACCGCGCGGTGGCAGACCGCCTCGACGTTGTTGCCGTCGGGGTCCAGGACGAAGGCGGCGTAGTAGGAGGCGTGATAGATGGGGCGGGGGCCGGGGGCGCCGTTGTCGGTGCCGCCGGCGGCGAGGGCGGCGGCGTGGAAGGTGTCGACGGCGTCGCGGTCGGATGCCCGGAAGGCGAGGTGGACGCCGCGGACGGCGGGGCGGCCGCGGGCGATGACCCAGAACCAGGGCTTGCCGGCGGCGCCGAAGCCGGCCATTTGGGGCATCGGCTCCATCAGGATCTCGAGGCCGAGAGGGGCCAGGGCCATCTCGTAGAAGGCGCGCGAGCGGTCGAAGTCGCCTACCTCGATGCCGACGTGGTCGAGCACGCCGTGAGGCTATGCCGGCAGGCCCGCCAGCGCCAGCAGGCGGGGGACGTAGAAATCGGCGACCTGGTCGAGGCGGAGGCGCCCGTCCGGGCGGTACCACTGCCAGACGCTGTTGTAGGTGCCGATGACGAGGCGCGTCAGGAGCTCGACGTCGACGGCCGGGATCGCACCCACCGCCATCCCGCTCGCCAGCAGCTCGCGCCAGCATTCTTCGTAGCGCTTCAGCAGCGCGTAGGCGCGCAGCCGGGCATCCTCCTCGCGCGGCGCCCCGCGCGGATGCCGGACGAGGGCCTGCTCGGCGACCAGGACGCGGGCGCGGCGCACCTCGCGGTCGTCGCGGTCGAAGGTGCCGCGGACGATCGCCGGGAAGGCGCTCTCGAAGTCGCCCTGGTTCAGCCGCGCGAACTCCGCCAGCGCGTCGTCGACCGCTTCGGCGAGGATCTCGAAGAGGCAGTGCTGCTTCGATTCGAAGTAGTGATACAGCGCCGTCGGCCCGAGCCCGACGGCCGACGCCACGTCCGCCCACCGCGTGTCTTCGTAGCCGTTGTCGCCGAAGAAGACGGTCGCCACCGCGACGATCTCGGCCCGCTTGTTACGCGACGACGGCCGCGCCTCTGTTCGCTCGTCCCCCTCTCTGCCAGGCATCGTCCCGCCTCCTCGGGTCCGGTTACCGATCGGTGTTCGCCTCTCAGGACGCGCGCAACCCTACACGGGAATGTGACGGGTTTCCGGCGCTTTTTGCGCAGACTCGCCCGACCATGCGACAATCGCGCCGTGAGCGCCGCCACGACCCCACCGGGTCCCTCCGCGCAGGGTTTCCAAGAACCCGGGTGGTTCACCCGCAACGTGTTCAACCGCGCGGTCCACGGCCTGGTGGCGCTCGGCATCAGCGTCCAGGGCTCGCGCGTCCTCGAAGTCAAAGGCCGCAAATCGGGCCGGTGGCGCTCGACCCCGGTCAACCTCCTCGAAGTCGACGGCACCCGCTACCTCGTCGCCCCGCGCGGCAACACCCAGTGGGTCCGCAACATGCGCGTCGCCGGCGGCGGCCGCCTGCGCCTGGGACGCAAGACCGAGGACTTCAAGGCGACCGAGGTCCCCCTCGACTCCCGCGTCCCCCTCCTGCGCGCCTACCTGCGCAAGTGGAAGTGGGAGGTCGGCGTCTTCTTCGGCGGGGTCGGGCCCGACTCGAGCGACGACGAGCTTCAGGCGATCGCCGCGGAGCACCCGGTTTTCAGGCTCGCGTAGGGACGGGACGCGTCGCGGGGGTTCGGGCGCGGGACCCCTGACCGGCGCGATGGGTGGGAGCCGGCCGGAACCCTCGGCCGCTCGCTCCGCGGGGCCGGCCCTCTCCTACAGGCCGCTCGTCGTCGCCGCGCGGACGGCGAGGAAGAAGATGACGATGCAGCTGACGGCCATGATGCCCATCTCGCGGCGGACGATCTGCATGGCGATCGATTGTTGGGCCTCGGGGGGGAAGGATTCGATGTCGAGGTCGCCCAGCTCGCGCTCGGCGGCGCCGAGGCGCGCGCCCTCGGCGATGAAGGAGATGACGAGGGGCAGGATGCCGTAGAGGTAGTGGAGGTCTTCCTTGGCGGAGTGGTTGGTGACGAGGAGGAGGCCGCCGAGGGCGGCCTGGACGAAGACCGCCACCTGGGCGAAGCGCAGGAGGTACCAAAAGGGGACCGACGGGCGGGCCTTGAACCAGGACCAGCCCCCGATCGCGCCCGCGGCGAGGTTGAGCAGGATGACCAACATCCCCACGGCGATGTGCAGCCCAACCATTTTGCCTCAAATCCTCCTGAAAGGGTCGGAATTCCGCTTGCTGATGCGGAAAATCACTATGTAACAAGTTGTCACGATGTGCTTGTATAAGGCACGGCCAACGCCTACCGAGAGGGTCGTGAACGGACCGGCTCGGACCTGAAAACCGAGACATCACACCACTTCGTGCTCAAGACCTACTTCCCGATCCTCGTCTTCGCGTTCCTGGGCCTCACGGTCGGCGGTGTCTTCGCCTTTCTGAACCACATCATCGGGCCGAAGAAGGCGGCCCGCGCGACCGACGCGAGCCGCCGCCAGCTCGAGCCCTACGAGTCGGGCATCCCGGTCGAGCCGGTGAAGAACTTCCGCTTCGGCGTCAGCTTCTACCTGATCGCGATGCTCTTCATCCTCTTCGACATCGAGGTCGTCTTCCTCTACCCGGTCGGGGTGATCATGCGGGGCGCCTCCAGCGTCTTCGTCCTCGGCGAGATCCTCACCTTCGTCGTCCTGCTGATGCTGGCCTTCGTCTACGTCTGGCGGAAGGGGGCACTGGATTGGAGGTAGAGCGCCGCAGCCTGGAGAGCCGGCAGGCCTCCGCCCGCGACATGCTCCGCGGCGACCTCGAGGGCGCGGACCTCGAGCGCTACGTCGAAGAGCGCGTCGTCACCACGACCTTCGAGAAGATGCTGAACCTGGCGCGGGCCAACTCGATCTTCCCGCTCACCTTCGGCCTCGCCTGTTGCGCGATCGAGGCGCCGATCTCGATCGTCACCGCCCGCTACGACCTCGCCCGCTTCGGCGCCGAGGCCCTGCGCGCCTCGCCGCGCCAGGCGGACCTGATCATCCTGTCGGGCCGCGTCTCGATCAAGATGGCGCCGGTCGTCCGCCGCCTCTACGACCAGATGCTGGAGCCGAAGTGGGCGATCTCGATGGGCGCCTGCTCCTCCTCCGGCGGCATGTTCGCCAACTACGCCGTCGTCCAGGGCGCCGACAAGTTCATGCCGATCGACCTCCACATCCCCGGCTGCCCGCCGCGGCCGGAGGCGGTCATGTACGGCTTCAACAAGCTGCAGCGCAAGATCATGGGCAACCCGGACCAGGGCTGGCGCGCCCGCTACAACGCCCAGGGCACCGAGGAGTGGGCGCGCGGCGGCCCCGCCTCGAAGCCGAGCGTCGAGTCCGCCGAGGCCTACGAGCTGGCGCGCGAGCTGGCGCTGTCGGAGGGACCGGCGAATGCCTGACGGTCCCGGCCTCGAGCTGCTGCGGGGCGAAATCGACGTCGACGCCCCCGGCGCCGTCCTCGCCACCTCCTACGACAAGGAACGCGCGACGCTGATCGTCGACCCGGCCCGCATCGTCGACGTCCTCGGCTGGCTGCGCGACGAGCCGGGCCAGCGGTACCGCTTCCTCTCCAGCCTGCACGTCGCCGACTACCTGCCGGCCGAACCGCGCTTCGGCGTCCACTACGAGCTGCTGAACCGCGAGCGGGTCGAGCGCCTCCGCGTCAAAGCGATGCTCCCCGCCGAGGACCCGGAGATCGACTCGGTCACGAGCTTGTTCCCCACCGCCAACTTCCAGGAGCGCGAAGCCTTCGACTTCTTCGGCGTCGTCTTCCGCGGCCACCCGGAACTGACCCGCATCCTCCTTCCCGAGGATTACGTCGGCTGGCCGCAGCGTCGCGACTTCCCGGTCGGCGGCGAGCCCGTCACCTTCACCTACTCGGAAGAGCGCTATGGCTGACGGTCACACCTTCCCCCAGGGACTGGTCGACGAGGACGCGGCGGCGCCGACCGTCGCCGACCTCTACGGCGAGCTCGACGCCGACCGCACCACCGAGGTGATGACGGTCAACATCGGCCCCCACCACCCGGCGACCCACGGCGTGCTCCGCCTCGTCGTCGACCTCGAAGGCGAGGTCGTGCGCGACCTGAAGCCGGTGATCGGCTACGTCCACACCGGGATCGAAAAGTCCTGCGAGGACAAGAGCTACTGGAAGGTCATCCCCTTCGTCGAGCGGATGGACTACGTCTCCTACTTCTTCCAGATGGAGGCCTACTGCGGCGCGGTCGAGCGGCTGATCGGCCTCGAGATCCCGCCCCGCGCCAAGTACCTGCGGACGATCTTCCTCGAGCTGAACCGCATCCACTCCCACCTGGTCTGGCTGGGGACGACGGCGCTCGACCTCGGCGCGATCTCGATGCTCTGGTACTGCTTCCGCGAGCGCGACCGCATCCTCGACCTCTTCGAGATGGCGACCGGCCAGCGGATGCACACGCGTTATTTCCAGGTCGGCGGCGTGATCGAAGACATCCCGCTCGGCTTCGAGGAGAAGTGCCGGCAGTTCGTCCACGACATGCCGATCCGCGTCGGCCAGTACGAAGCGCTGCTCGACCGCAACGAGGTCTTCCTCCAGCGCACCAAAGGCGTCGGCGTGGTGAGCCGCGAGCGGCTGCTGGAGCTCGGCGTCACCGGCCCGCTGCTGCGCGCCGCGGGCGACCCCTGGGACCTGCGCAAGGCCTTCGACTACCTCGCCTACCCGGAGATGGACTTCAAGATCCCGGTCGGCACGGTCGGCGACAACTACGACCGCTATCGCGTGCGGGTC
>DASZUW010000090.1:0-7420 GCA_035547475.1 Solirubrobacterales bacterium | reverse complement strand
GTCGGCTTCAACGACGTCACCCTCCAGCGCCGCCCGCACGACCGCGTCGCCGAGCTGAGCTACCGCGTCGCCGCCGAGGAGGTCGGCCACGTGCGCTGCGACGGTCTCGTCGCCGCGACCCCGGTCGGCTCGACCGGCTACAACCTCGCCAACCAGGGTCCGATCCTCGCCTGGGGCGTGAAGGTCTACGTGGTCAGCTACATCGCGCCGCACTCGCTCACCGCCCGGGCGCTGGTCGTCGCCCCGCGGGACGTCCTCACGGTCGGCAACGCGCCCGACCGCGAGCCGGTCGAAATCGCGCTCGACGGCACCTCGTTCGGCGAGCTCGCGTCGGGCGACGAGCTCGAGGTCAGCTTCCTCGACGCCGCCGGCTGCCTCGCGCAGCTGCCGGGGACGAGCTTCTACGGCCGCATCCGCGACAAGTTCGGGCACCTGGCGGTCTAGGACCGACCGCGTCTGCAAGGCTGCGCCGATGGAGCGCAAATGGTGGACTCTCACGCTCGTCTCCGTGGCGACTTTCATGCTGCTGCTCGACGTGACGATCGTCAACGTCGCCCTGCCGGACATCCAGCGCTCGCTCCATGCCAGCCTCTCGTCGCTCCAGTGGGTGGTCGACGCCTACTCGCTGATGCTCGCCTCGTTCCTGCTCACCGCGGGCAGCCTCGGGGACCGGCTGGGGCGTCGGCGCGTCTTCACGATCGGCTTCGGCGTCTTCACTTTCGCCTCGTTTCTGTGCGGGATCAGCAACGACCCGACGCTCCTGAACCTCTGCCGCGGCCTGCAGGGGATCGGCGGCGCCGGCATGTTCGCCACCGCGCTGGCGCTGATCGGCCAGGAGTTCCACGGCAGGGAGCGGGCGACGGCGTTCGGCGTCTGGGGGGCGACGGTCGGCGGCGCGGTCGCGGTCGGCCCGCTGATCGGCGGCGTGATCACCGAGAGCCTCGGCTGGGAGTGGATCTTCTTCGTCAACGTGCCGATCGGGATCGTGGCGATGTTCCTGACCGAGCGGAAGGTCCGCAACGTCTTCGGCCAGGAACCGGAACCGCTCGACATCCCCGGGCTCGTCACCTTCTCGGCGGCGCTCTTCCTGCTCATCTTCGGGCTGATCCGCGGCAACCCGGAAGGGTGGGGGAGCACGCCGATCGTCGCCTGCCTGATCGGCGCCGTCGTGCTGCTCCTCGCCTTCGTCGCGATCGAGGTGCGCAGCCGCCACCCGATGCTCGAACTGGCGCTCTTTCGCAACCCCGCCTTCAACGGGGTCTCGGCGGTCGCCTTCACGCTCTCGGCGAGCATGTTCGCGCTCTTCCTCTACATCACGATCTACCTCCAGGGGGTGCTCGATTTCTCACCCCTGGAGGCGGGCGTGCGCTTTCTGCCACAGACGATTCTGGCTTTCGTCGCATCGATCATGGCCGGCCCGCTCCTCAACCGGGTCGCGGTCCGGGTGCTCTTCGGCGTCGGCATGCTGCTCGTCGGCGTCGGCCTGCTGCTGATGCACGGCGTCACGCCGTCCTCGAGCTGGACGACGCTGCTCGTCGGCTTCCTCGTCAGCGGGCTCGGCGTCGGGATCACGAACCCGGCGATCGGCCAGTCGGCGATCGCGGTCGTCCCGCCGGAGAAGTCGGGGATGGGATCGGGGATCAATTCGACCTTCCGCCAGGTCGGCATCGCCACCGGCGTCGCGGCGCTCGGCGCGGTCTTCCAGTCGCGGATCGACTCGAAGCTCGGCGAGCTGCTCCCGCGGGCGCCGCACGGGTTGGGCGAAATCGTCGCCTCGGGCGGCTCGCGCGCCGTCGCCGGGCTCCGCCTGCCGCCCGCGATCCACGCCAAAGCGGTCCACGCCTCCGACGTCGCCTTCGTCGGCGCCTTCAACTCGATCATCCTGATCGCCGCGATCGTCTCGATCGTCGGCGCCGTCGCCGGCCTCGCGCTCACCCGCACCTCCGCCTTCGTCCAGCACGGCGAGAGGGAAGGCCAGGAGCCCGCAAATAGCGCCCCGGACGCCACCTGATCCGCCGCCCGCGCTGCTAAACCGGATCGTGTGCTGCGCGAGCTGCGGATCGAGAACCTGCTGCTGATCGAGCGGGCCGAGCTGCGGCTCGGCGCCGGGCTGAACGCGATCACGGGCGAGACCGGGGCGGGGAAGACGGTGCTCGCCCACTCGCTCGACCTGCTGATGGGCGGCAAGGCGAAAACGGGGATCGTGCGGCCGGGCGCCGAGGAGGCCTGGGTCGAGGGGGTCTTCGACCTGCCCGCCGGGCTGCTCGAGGAGCCGGAGCTGGGGGAGCTCGCCGAGCGGCTGCCGAGCGGCGCCGACGAGGTGGTCCTGGGACGGCGGGTCTCGGCGGGCGGCCGGACCAGCGCCTTCGTCGCCGGGCGCGCCGCCACGGCGGCCGACCTGAAAGCGCTCGGCGGCCGCCTGCTCGCCTTCTTCGGCCAGCACGAGCACCGCAAGCTGACGATCTCCTCGGCCCAGATGGAGGTGCTCGACGGCTTCGCCGGGGCCAAGCACCTGGCGCTGCGCGAGGAGTATCGGGAGGCGCACCGAAAGGTCGGCCGGCTCGCCGCCGAGCTGGCGGAGCTGCGCGAGCGCGAAGGCTCGCGGGAGCGCGACCTCGACCTCTACCGCTACGAGCTCTCCGAGATCGAAGAGGTCGAACCCGACCCCGAGGAGCGCGAGGCGCTGCTCGCCGACCGGGAGCGGCTGCGGCACGCCGAGAGCCTGCACGCGGCGGCGGCGGGCGCGCACGCCGGCCTCGCCGGGGCGGACCTCGAAGGCGGCGGCGCGGCGGCGTCCCTGGCCGAGGTCGAAGCGAGGCTCGGCGCGGCGACCGGGGTGGACCCGGTGCTCGACCGGATCGCCGAGCGGGTCGCCGCGCTGAACGTCGAGGTCGGCGACGTGGCGGCGGAGCTGCGCGACTACGCCGAGAGCATCGCCGCCGACCCGGGCGGGCTCGTCGCGGTCGAAGAACGGTTGGAGGCGCTCGACCGGCTCGAACGCAAGCACGGCGGCAGCGTCGAGTCGGTGCTCGCCCATGCCGAGCGCTGCCGTGAGAAGATCGCGCGGCTCCAGGGTGCCGAGGAACGGGGGGCGGAGGCGACGGCTGCCCTGATCGAGGCGGAAGCGCGCCGGGCGAAGCTCGGCAAGAAGCTGAGCGCGGGACGCGAGAAGGCGGCGCGGCCCCTGGAGGAGCGGGTCGCGGCCGAGCTCGCCGGCCTGGCCATGGAGGGCGCGCGCCTCGAGGTCGTCCTCGACCCTCACCCGGACGGGTACGGCGCCGCGGGCCGCGAGACGGTCGAGCTCCGCGTCGCCCCGAACCCCGGCATCGAGCCGGCGCCCCTCCGCGATGCCGCCTCCGGCGGCGAGCTCTCCCGCGTGATGCTGGCGCTCAGCGGCCTGGGCCCCGCCGCGGGCGCCTCGACCCTGGTCTTCGACGAGATCGACGCCGGCATCGGCGGCAACACCGCCCGCGTCGTCGGCGAGCGCCTGAAGGCCCTCGGCGCCGACCACCAGGTCCTCTGCATCACCCACCTGCCCCAGGTCGCCTCCCTCGCCGACGTCCACTTCCGCCTCGAGAAGGACACCGCCACCGACCAGGCCGTGGCGACGGTCGAGCGCCTCACGGGCGAGGCCGTCGTCGCCGAGATCCGCCGCATGCTGGGCGGCGAGGGCGGCGACGAGGCGGCGACCCGCCACGCCGAAGAGCTCCTGGCGGCGGCGTAGGGCGGGCTAGAAGCGGCGGACCGCCGCCCTCCGGCCGCACCCCCGCTTGGCCGGCCAAACGTCCGGGTACTCGGACCTCGTCCTTGGATTCTTCAAGAGCCGTCACATAACCTGAGCACGTGGCAACCACCAGTCGTCGTCGCCTGCCCGCCTTGCTCGGGCGTCGCGGCGCAACCAGGACCGACGCGGTCCCGATCGAAGGCACGGCCCGGCTCGGCGGGCGCACCAAGCATCTGGTGAAGCGGCTGCAGTCGGGCGACGTGGCCGTGATCGACCACGTGAACGTGGACCGGATCGCGGCCGAGGAGCTGATCGCGTGCGGGGTCGCGGCGGTGGTGAACGCCTCCCCGTCCTCGGACGGCAAGTATCCGAACGCCGGGCCGCTGATGCTGGCGCGCGCCGGAGTCCGCCTCGTCGACGCGCCCGGGACAGAGCCCTTCGAGCTGCTCCGCGACGGCCAGGCCGTCACCGTCACCGGCGAGGGGGCGGTCGTGGTGAGCGGCGAGGAGGTCCTGCGCGGCACCGTCCTCACCGTCCCCCAGCTGGAACGCGAACTCGCCGCCCAGCGCGCGCGGATCGACGAGGTCCTCGCCGAGTTCGCCGAGAACACGGTGGAGCACGTCCGCCAGGAGACCGACATCCTCACCGGGTCGATCGACTTCCCGCCGACGCGCGTCTCCTTCCGCGACCGCCACGTGCTGATCGTCGTCCGCGGCGAGCGCCACCGCCGCGACCTGAAAGCGCTGCGGGCCTACATCCGCAACGTGCGGCCGCTGATCGTCGCGGTCGACGGCGGCGCCGACGGCCTGCTCGAGGCCGGCCACAAGCCCGACATGATCCTCGGCGACATGGACTCCGCCTCCGACGCGGCGCTCTCCTGCGGCGCCGAGCTGGTCGTCCACGCCTACCCCGACGGGCGCGCGCCCGGTCGCCGCCGCCTGGTCGAGATGGGACTCGAGCACAAGGTCGTCCCGGCCGCCGGCACCAGCGAGGACGTCGCCATGCTGATGGCCTACGAGAAGGGGGCGGACCTGATCGTCAGCGTCGGCGCCCACTTCAACCTGATCGAGTTCCTCGACCGCAAGCGCGGCGGCATGTCCTCGACCTTCCTCACCCGCCTGCGGATCGGCGAGAAACTCGTCGACGCCAAGGGCGTGAGCCGCCTCTACCGGCCGAGCTCCACGCTGATGCCGGTGATCTTCTTCATCGTCGCCTTCCTCGTCCTCGTGACGATCCTGATCATCACCTCGCCGGCGCTGAACGACGTCTTCGAGCTGTTCTGGCTGAAGGTGCGAATCTGGCTGGGGATCTAGCCTTCCCCGGTACATGGGCTACAGCGCTCGCTACCACGCCACGTCCCTGATCGCGGTCTTCCTCGCCCTCGCGGTCGGGATCCTGATCGGCGCCGAGTTCGGCGGCGACGCGCTGACCGAAACGCGCAAGAACCTCGAGCAGAGCCTGGTCGGCAACCTCCAGGACGCGCGGTCGCGCGCCGACGACCTCTCCGGCGAACTCGGGCGGGCCAACGAATTCGACGAAAAGGTCTACCCGGTGTTGACCCGCGAACGGCTGCTGGGGAAGCGGATCGCGGTGATCGCGATGGGCGGGCTGCCGGGCGAAATCACCTCCTCGGTCGAGGACGCGCTCGGCCCCACCGGGGCGAAACTCGTCGGCGTCGGCGTGGTGCGCGAGCCGATCGACATGAGCGGCCTCGCGGCCGAACTCTCCAACACGCGCTTCGCCGAAATCCGCACGGAAACGGAACAGCTCACCGAACTCGGCGTCGGCGTCGGCCGCCAGATCGTGATCGGCGGCGCCCTGCCGGAACTCGTGCGCGGCCAGCTCTTCTCCCGCGCCAGCGGCGAATTCGGCCCGCTCGACGGGGTGATCGTCGTCCGTGCCCAGCCGGAAGGCATGGGCCCGGTCCAGCGCTCCACCGCGAACCAGCTGGAAACGGCGCTCTTGAAGGGGATCACGGCGACGCGCGTCCCCGTAGTCGGGGTCGAGTCGACGAGCACCGAACCGTCCTCGATCCCCTTCTTCCAGTCGAACGACCTCTCGACCGTCGACGACATCGACAACACGGCGGGCTGGGTGGCGCTGGTCTCGGCGCTGAACGGGGCGGAGGGGAGCTTCGGGGTGAAGAGCACCGCCGATCGCCTGCTGCCCGAGCTGCTGGCGTCCGGGGGCTGAGTGCCGGTCCGCGAGGGGAGCTGAGGTGCACTGGGTCGGGTTCCCGCTGGCGATCGCGCTGGCGGTGCCGATGCTGCCGGCCGGGGCGCGCGGGCTGCGCGACGCCGGGCTCGTGCGGACGAACTACCGAGGCGCGGCGCTCGCCTTCCCGCTGGGGGCGATCCTGGCGACGGTCGCGCTCGTCGCGCTGGCCCCGCTCGCGGTGCTGAACGACCGGGCCGGGCTCGACCTGCTGGCGCCCGAGCTGCGGCGCTGGCTGCCCTACGTGCTCGGGATCGCCTTCCTCGGCTTCCTCGACGACGCCCTCGGCAAAGGCGAGGCGGCGGCGACGCCGCGCGGCTGGCGCGGGCACGGGGCGGCGCTCCGCGAAGGGCGGCTCTCGACCGGGGCGATCAAGGCGATCGGCGCGGTCGCGCTCGCCGCCTACGTCGTCTCCGGCCAGGGGCTCGCGACCTGGCGCTACGTCGCCGACGTCGTCCTGCTCGTCCTCGCGACCAACCTCTTCAACCTGCTCGACCTGCGCCCGGGGCGGGCGGAGAAGGCGCTGGCGCTGCTCGGCGCGGCGCTCTGCCTCGTCGCCTGGACGCTGGCGCCGATCGAAGTGCTGGGGATCTTCGCCGGCCCGGCGCTGGTCGGCGCCTGGCTGACGCTGGGCGAGCGGGCGATGCTGGGGGACACCGGCTCGAACCTGATCGGCGCGGTCGCGGGGGTCTGGCTGCTCACCGTCCTGTCCCCCGACGCCCGCCTGGTCGCCCTCGGCGTGGTGGTGGTTTTGACGGTCTATGGGGAGTTGCGCTCGATCTCGGCGACGATCGAGCGGGTTCCGCCCCTCCGCTGGCTAGACTCGATCGGCAGAGCATGAGCCCAAGCACCCAAGGCGACACCCGTTTCATCTTCGTCACCGGAGGTGTCGTCTCGGCTCTCGGCAAGGGGATCACGGCCGCCTCGATCGGCCGCCTGCTCGTCTCCCGTGGCTACCGGGTCCAGCTGCAGAAGTTCGACCCCTACATCAACGTCGACCCGGGGACGATGAGCCCCTTCCAGCACGGCGAGGTCTTCGTCACCGAGGACGGCGCCGAGACCGACCTCGACCTCGGCCACTACGAGCGCTTCACCGACGAAAACACCTCGCGGCAGTCGAACGTCACCGCGGGCGGCGTCTACAACTCGGTCATCCGCAAGGAGCGGCGCGGCGACTACCTCGGCGCGACCGTCCAGGTGATCCCGCACATCACCAACGAGATCAAGCAGAAAATCCTCATCGTCGCCGAGTCGCAGGCGGTCGACTTCGTGATCACCGAGATCGGCGGCACGGTCGGCGACATCGAGTCGCTGCCGTTCCTCGAGTCGATCCGCCAGCTCTACACGGACCTCGGGCCGAAGCGGGCGATGTTCGTGCACCTCACGCTGGTCCCCTACATCGGCCACGCCGGCGAGCTGAAGACGAAGCCGACCCAGCACTCGGTCAACCAGCTGCGCGGGATCGGGATCCAGCCGCACGTG
>DASZUW010000089.1:0-19733 GCA_035547475.1 Solirubrobacterales bacterium | reverse complement strand
CGCCCCGCACGCCCCGCCGGCGCCGCGAACCCCTGCGGACGGCCCGAGTCCTGCCCCCGACGCCCCTGCGGCTCCGCCTAATACCCCGCCGGATGGCGGGCCACGTAACCGGCCGTCGAGACCATTTCGGGGTGCCAGCGCGGACCCGTGCCGCTCGAGTCGCCCGCGGTGTCCCAGCGGACGCCGTCGATCACGGCGAAGGCGTGACTCGGGTTCGCGTAGATCGTGATCCAGCGACCCTTCCCCGGCACGCCCCAGTTCATCATTTCGCCCGAGTCCATCGGGGTCTTGATCAGCCCGGCGCCGTGGAGGGCGTAGCTGACGGCGCCGGAGCAGTCGTAGCCGGGGCTCACCCAGCGGGCGTGGCCGCCGCCCCAGATGTATGGGAGCGTGTGGATGCGGTTGGCCGCGGCGATCGCCGCCTTCACCGCGGCGGGGGCGTTCTCGGGCGGCGCGACGACCCCTTCGACGAGAGTGCCCGGCGTCACCGGCAGGCAGCTGCGCACGCCGTTCGGGTCCAGGGTGCATTCGATCGAGCCCGGGGTCGGCGTCGATGGGGTGGCCGGTTCGCCGGCGTCGACGGTGAGGCCCGCCGGGGTCAGCCCGCCACCCGCGGCGAACGCGCCTGCCGGGAAGACGACCGCGACGACCACCCCGATCGCCAACGCCAACCGTGTTCTCCAACCCGCCCCGTGGGACTGCACCAAAACCGATCTCCTTTGTCGGCCTGCGGGGTTAGCTGTCGGGCTGGCGCTGAAGGAGCCTGCGCTCCCACCTCTCAGGGTGGATTCGCCCCAAAACTCGGTTCCCCCGCTCCAGGGTTTTTCGGCCCCTGGATTCGGCTTACCGGTCCTTGATGGCGGTGCAGTGTAGCGGCTGAACTGGCGTCAAGTCGGGAAGAGTTTCCCGGACGTTGCCGCCTCAGAGCAGGGACGTCTGGCGCGTCCTCCAGGCCGGGTCGGGGCGGCCGGCCCCCTCCAGCTCGAGCAGCGCCTGCTTGCGGTGCAGGCCACCGCCGTAGCCGGTGAGCGAGCCGTCGGCGCCGATCACCCGGTGGCAGGGGACGACGATCGAGACCGGGTTGCGTCCGTTCGCGGCGCCGACCGCGCGGGCGCGCTGCCACGGTTCCACATCGGTGCGGAAGACGTCGGGATCGACGCGGGCGGCCAGCTCGCCGTAGCTCTCCGTCTCCCCGTAGGGGATGTCGAGGAGGCAGCGCCAGACGGCGCGGTCGAACTCGCTGCCGCGCAGGTCGAGGGGCAGGTCGAAGGCGCGCAGCTCGCCGCCGAAGTAGGCCTCGAGCTGCTCGACCACCGCGGGCAGCGGCGCGCGGGCGGACTCCGGCGGCGTCGGCGTCTTGCCCGGGAACCAGACCCCGCGCAGTCCCGCCTCGCCCGCGACCAGCGTCAGCGGCCCGATCGGGCTCTCGTAGATGTCCCAGGTGACGTCACTCATCCGTGATCCTTCCGTCGCTTTCACAAGTCAAACGGATGGCGCGGCGAAAACGTGAGGTCGGCGGCCGGATGCGGGCGCGGGATCGCCGCTCGGGATGGGCCGCCGCCTAGGATGGGCGACGTGAGCCAGGTCGACGTCTCCACGGTCCGCTCGACGCCCGCGGTCGCGATCCGCCCGCCCGAGCCCGCCGACCGCGACGCCTTCATCGCCGCGATGAAGGCGAGCGCCGAGCTCCACCGCCCCTGGCTGACGCCGCCCGTCACCGTGCCCGAGTTCGACGCCTGGCTCACCCGCGCCAGGCGCCCCGACTTCGACGCCAGCCTCGCCTTCCGCCCCGAGGACGGCGCGATCGTCGGCTACTTCAACATCAGCCAGATCATCCGCGGGCCGCTGCAGAGCGCCTTCCTCGGCTACGGCGGGGTCGCCGAGTGGAGCGGCGCCGGCTACATGACCGCGGCGCTGCGGCTGGTGCTGGAGCGCGCCTTCACCGAGCTCGCGCTGCACCGCCTCGAAGCCAACATCCAACCCGGCAACGCCGCCTCCATCGCGCTGGTCGAGCGCTGCGGCTTCGTCCGCGAGGGGTTCTCCGAGCGCTATCTGAAGATCGGCGGGCGCTGGCGCGACCACGCCCGCTTCGCGATCCGCGCCGAGCAGTGGCAAGCGTGGCGGAGCTGACGCGCTGCGCCTGGGCGGGGAACGACCCGCTCATGCGCGCCTACCACGACGAGGAGTGGGGCGTGCCGGAGCGCGACCCGCGCGCGCTCTGGGAGAAGCTGCAGCTGGACGGGTTCCAGGCCGGGCTGGCCTGGATCACGGTGTTGCGCAAGCGTGACGCCTTCCGCACGGCATTCGAGGGCTTCGACCCCGACCGGGTCGCCGCCTTCGCCGAGCCCGACGTCGAGCGCCTGCTCGGCGACGCCGGGATCATCCGCTCGCGGGCGAAGATCGAGGCGACGATCGGCAACGCCCGCGCCTACCTGGCGATGCGCGCGGCCGGCGAGGACTTCGCCGACTTCTGCTGGTCCTTCGTCGACGGCGAGCCGCGGCGCGGCGACGGCGTCGAGATCCTCGCCAAGACGCCGCTCTCCGAAACCGTCTCCAAGGAGCTGAAGGTGCGCGGCTTCAAGTTCGTCGGCCCGACGATCGTCCACGCCTGGATGCAGGCGGTCGGGATCGTCAACGACCACAGCGTCGACTGCTTCCGCCGCGATCAGGTCTGAGCCCGCCGTGGCCGGTCGGTCAGAGCGGCCGGCGGAAGCGGTTCACGTTGCTGACGACGCCGTAGGGTTCCTCGACCCGCGTCGCGCCGTCGCGGGTCCAGCCTTCGCCTTCGTAGAAGCCGACGGCGCGGTCGTTGCCGTCGAGCACCCAGAGCAGGGCCTCGGCGAAGCCCGCCTCCCAGAGGCGCCGACGCGCCGCCGCCATCAGCATCCGCCCCACCCCGCTTCCGTAGCGGTCGGGATCGACGTAGAGGGCGACGACCTCGCCGAAGTCGGGGGCGTCGGCGTCGCGCGAGCGGCCGAAGGTGACGAAGCCGAGGATCACCTCGCCGCAGTCTTCCCCCTCCATCACCGCGAGCAGCGTCGTCGGCGCCTCGGGGTCGCCCGACTCGAATTCGTAGCGCGCGGCGCGATCCTCGGGGTCGAGCCGGTCGAGGAACTCGTCCGCGATCAGCCCCCGGTAGGCCTCCTGCCAGGCGCGCACGTGCAGGTCGGCGACGGCGAGCTCGTCGCCGACGCGCGCCTCGCGCAGCTCGACCCCCATCACTCCCCCTCCGGCAGCGTGGTGTCCGCGCTCAGGTCGGCCGCTTCCGCCGCGCACCCGGGCCCCGTCCACTCGCGGACCGTCGACCGGTCGCGGCTGACGTGAGGCTCGATCTGTTCGCGGCGGGCGGGCTCCATATCCTCTCCGGCAGGTGAGCGAGGGAACCGCAAACGTATCCACCGGCGGGGCGCCGACGACGTTCGTCCTGATCCCCGGCGCGGGCACGGACCCGCGGGTCTACGGAGAGACGATCGACGCGCTGCGGGAGCTCGGCCACGAGGGCGTCGCGCCGCCGCTGCCGCGGGGTGACGCGGACGCGACGCCGAGCGACCATGCCGAGGCGATCGTCGCCGCGCTCGGCGACCCGCCGCCGGCGCCGCTGGTCGTCGTCGGCCAGTCGCTCGGCGCCTACTCGGCGACGATCGCCGCCGCGCGCCTCCGCCCCCGGCGCCTGATCCTGCTGGCGCCGATGATCCCGGCACCGGGTGAGTCGGCCGGCGACTGGTGGGCGGGCACCGACCACCCCGAGGCGATCGCCGCCCTCACCGAGCGCCTCGGACCGCCCTCCGGTTGGGGCGAGGAGGCGCTGGCCGAGGTCTTCCTCCACGACGTCGACGAGGCGACCCGCGCCGCGAGCGCCCGGTACTCGGGCGTCCCCAGCGACGGCCTCTTCGCCGAGCCGCTGCCGCTCGAGTCCTGGCCCGACGTCCCGACGACCGTCCTGGCCCCGCGCGATGACCGCCTCTTTCCGCTCGAGTTCCAGCGCCGCGTCGCCCGCGAACGCCTCGGCCTCGAGGTCGAGGAGATGGCCGGCGGCCACCTCCCGTTCCTCTCCCGCCCGCGGGAGCTGGCCGAGCGGCTGGTGGAGCTGGCCTGACCGCGCTCGGCCCCGCCGCCCGAAATTGAGGCCAGCCTTAGGTCGGACCCATAGCTTCAGGAGCCGTGCGTCGCCCCCGTCGCCCCTCCGCCCTTGCCCCGCTCGCCGCCGGCGCGGTCGCCCTCGCGCTGCTCCTCTCCGCCTGCGGCGGCGGGGCGGGCGACACGGCGGTGACGCTGCCGAACGTCGCCGGGGCCGACGCGGTCCCGGCCAAGAAGGCGCCGCCGATCGACCTCACCGACCAGTACGGCAAGAAGGTCGACCTGGCGAAGCTGAAGGGGCGCCCGGTGCTGGTCGCCTTCCTCTACACGCACTGCACCGACCTCTGCCCGATCGTCGCGGGCAAGGTCCACACCGCCTACGCCCACCTGAAGAAGAGCGAACGGCCGCTGTTCCTCGCCGTCTCCGTCGACCCCGCCCACGACACGGCGGCCAGCGCCGCCGCCTTCAACAAGCGCCACCGCACGGTCGGCGAGATCGACTGGCTGCTCGGCTCAAAGGCCGAACTGGAGAAGACCTGGAAGGCCTGGGGGGTGAAGCCCGAACACGACGCGAACGACCCCGAGGAAATCGAGCACAACGCCGAAATCTTCGCGATCGACCCGCAGGGCCAGATCCGGGCCCTCTACCCGCCGAGCTTCAAGCCGGAAAAGCTCGCCGAAGGCACCCGGACGCTGGCACGGCTGTGAGGCGCGCCTGGCGCGCCGTGCCGCGCGCCCGCCCGCTCCTTCTCGTCGCGCTCCTCGTCGCGGCGCTCGTCGTCGCCGAGCTCGCCGGCGGCAGCGGCTCGACCGACACCGGGCGCGCCGCCCCTCCCCTACCCGCCAAGGCCCTCCGCCCGCCCGCCGTCGACCTCGCCGCGCTGCGCGGCAAGCCCGCCCTCGGCGACTTCTTCGCCCGCTGGTGCGAGCCGTGCGCCGAAGAGGCGCCGACGCTGCGCGCGCTCGCCGCCGCGCTCGGCGGACGCGCGCACGTGGTGGCGGTCGACTGGGACGACGCGGACCGCGCCGCGCGCGCCTTCGTCCGCAGGAACCGCTGGATCTTCCCGGTGCTCGCCGACACCTCCGGCGTGGCGGGCGAAGAGTACGGCCTGGTCGGCCTGCCGACCTCCTTCGTGCTCGACCCGCGCGGCCGCATCGTCGCCACCTTCCGCGGCCCGCAGAGCGAGGCGAAGCTCCGCCAGGCGCTCCTCGAAGCCGCCTGAGAAGCGCAAAACCGCTGCAAGTCCCCGACCAACGGGCTACCCGACCGGAACATCGGGCGCGTCGCGTGTTGAAGGATGCAGAGACCCAGCAAACAACGGAAGGACGACATGAACCACGCCAACTCCCGGCCGGTCGCCCGCCGGATGATCGTCGGGGCAGCGGCCGTGATCGCGGCTCTCCTCGCCTTCGTCCCCGCCGCGAGCGCGGCGCGCGACCCGATCTCCGGCGGCACCACCGACCTCCACCTGAAGAAGGGCTTCCTGAAGAAGCTGACCAACCTCGGCGTCGGCATGGCCGGCATCAGCACCGGCCAGGTGAGCGGCGGCAAGATCAGCCTGCCGGTGACCGAAGGGATGTTCGACCCGACGAACGCGCAGGGTCACATCACCAGCCCGGGCGGCTTCCAGCTCGTCATGGGCGCCCGCACGGTGCCGATCTCCGACGTCGAAGTCAACACCGTCCACGGCTTCGTCCGCGCCGACATCGCCGGCGCCCACATGCAGCTCGGCACCTTCGCCAACGCGACGAACGGGCGCGAAGGCTTCGGCGCGCGCGTCAAGGCCGGCCAGCTGGTCCTGACCCAGAAGGCTGCCAACCGCATCTCCAACAAGCTCGGCCTCAAGGGCTCCAAGCGGATCAACTCGCGCGTGATGAGCAACGAGTTCAACGTCACCGTGCCGCAGACCGTGACGCTGCTGGGCCAGAACGAAGCGACGCTCGAAACCGCCGCGAACATCGTCAAGAAGCTGGGCGAAAAGGGCGTGCAGCCCGCCGGCATCAACCCGATCGCCCCGGCCAAACAGCCGAAAGCGGCGACCTTCACCTTCCCGATCACGGGCGGGATCGTGACCCCGAACGCGAGCTCCGGCCAGGTGACGACCGCGGGCGGCGTGGAAATCCTGAAGAAAGGCAAAACCTCCTCGCCGCAGATGAAGATCACCAACGTCGACCTCGAACTGCAACAGAAGACGGCGACCGTCGAACTCGAAATCCTGCCGACGCCGGGCAAGACCGGCCGGTCCTCGATCGTCGAACTCGTCTTCCCGAGCAACTCGATCCAGACCAACCCGACCACGCGTCAGATCACGATCCAGAAGGCCGAAGCGAAGCTCCAGGCCCCGGCCGCGACGACGCTGAACTCGGCGTTCAACGCGGGCGACGAAAAAGCGCCCCCGGCGAGCAGCGAATTCGCCGGCGGCGAACTGTTCGGCACCTTCTCGGCGACGCTCCAGGCCCAGTAGACGACGGAGGCGCCTATCTGGGGGCGGCGGCGTCCGGGTCGACCGGGCGCCGCCGCCTTCTTTGTGGGCGGGCGGCGAGGAGCGCCGCCGCCAGCAGCAGGAGGACGCCGGCGTTCAGCGCCAGGTCGGCGAGGTTCATGCTGCCGCCGCGGGCGCTCGGCGCGAGCCAGTCGACGACGCCGCCGCGCAGCGGACCGGGGGCGCGGAGCAGGCGGTCGAGCCCGTTGCCGAGCGCGCCGCCGAGGAAGAGGCCGAGGGCGATCGCCCCGACGCGGTCGATGCGCGCCCGCGCGACGACGACGCCCAAGGCGAGCGCGGCGAGGACGGTGAAGGTCGAGATCGCCACCGTGTGCCCGGCCCAGTGGCCGCCCGGCCCGGCGAAGTTGCGGTAGAGCTGGAGGTGCAGGCCGCCGAGGACGTGGACCGGGCCGTCCGCCAGGAGGCGCGTCGCGAGCTGCTTGGTGAGCTGGTCGGCGAGGAGGACCGCGGCGGCGATCGCGAAGGCGAGCCGCCGGTGCCCGGTTGAACCCGCGTCGCGGTGTCGCCGTAGTTCGGGCACGTACTCAAGCTACAAGGAGGCGACGGTGAGAAGGACATACTTGACGATCGGGGCGCTCGCCGTGGTCGGGCTGCTCGCGATCGCCGGCTGCGGCGGCGGTGGCTCGTCGAGCTCGGCGCCGACCGGCGAAGGAGGCGGAGCGGCGACCGGCAACGCCGAACCGGCGAGCAACACGGGCCGCTACGGGAACTCCGAAAGCCCCGCCGCGGAAAGCTCGCCGCCCGCTGCCGAACCGACGGGCAAGGCCGCGATCGTGAAAGTCATGGACACGCCCGACCTCGGCAAGGTGATCGTCGACGCGCAGGGCATGACGCTCTACGACTTCCACAAGGACAAGGGCACGACGTCCGCCTGCTACGGCGAATGCGCGGTCGCCTGGCCGCCGCTGCTCACCAGCGGCGAACCGAAGGCGATGGGCGGCGCCGAGCAGTCCCTGCTCGGCACGACGAGGCGCAAGGACGGCACGCTCCAGGTCACCTACAAGGGCCACCCGGTCTACGGCTTCGTCGAGGATAAAAAGCCCGGCGAAACGAACGGCAACGACTTCAAGGGCTTCGGCGCCCAGTGGTACGCGCTGATGCCGAACGGGGAAGAGCCGCCGGACAGCTGAGGAGAACCGCCTCCGAGGGGGCCGCCCGCCTAGGGCTCGGTGTGGACGACGACGTCGACGATCCGCGCCGAGCCCTCCGGGCGGTTGCGGCGGATCTCCTGCTCGAGCCGGCGCGCCATGTCGTGGGCGGCCTCGAGCGTCGCGTCCGGGCTCGCGGCGACGTCGACGAAGACGACCAGCCCGAGGTCGGTCGCCAGCAGTTTGAGCCGCCGCGGCGGCGCGCCGGTGCGCTCCTCGACCAGCGCCGCGATCCGCGCCGCCGTCGGGTCATCCGTGGCGACGGCGGCGGCGAACGGCTCCTCGAGCGGCTCCAGGTGGGTCTGCACGTCGTCGACGTCGGACTCGCGGCGCAGCGCCGCCTCGATCCGCTCGGCGACCTCGTGCGCGGCGGCGAGCGGCGTCGCCGCGTCGAGCTTCAGGTGCATCGAGACGCCACAACGGCCGTCGCCGTCGCGGCGGTAGACGACGATGTCGTGCGCTTCCTGGACGGTGGGCTCGGCGAGCGCGACGGCGAGGGCGCGGGCGCGCAGGTCGAGCCCCTCGCGCAGCGGCTCGACGTGGACGACGACGTCGGAGTCGGGGAGGGCGCGGCGGACGGCGGCCTCGACCCGGTCGGCGACGCGGTGGCTCGCGACCAGCGCCTGGTCGGGGGCGGCGCCGATCGTCGCGTCGGCGAAGTAATGGCCGCCGGACTCGCGCAGGCGCAGCTGGCGCAGCTCGACGTCGTCGAGGGCGCGCACCGCCGCTTCGGCCCGCGCCTGCGCCTCGAGCGGCGAGGTGTCCATCAGCACGCGCGCGTTCTCGTAGATCAGGCGCGCGGCGGCGGCGAAGATGATCGCCGCGACCCGGAGCGAGGCGATCGCGTCCCCCTGCCGGAAGCCGAGCGCGACCGCGGCGACGCCGACCAGCACGGTGAGCGAGCCCGCCAGGTCGCCGGCGAAGTGGAAGGCGTTGGAGCGCAGCGCGGCGGAGCGGTAGAGGCGGGCGCTCCGCAGCGAGACCGCGGTGCGGCTGACGTCGACGGCGAGGGCGACCCCGATGACGGCGAAGACGTACCAACGGGGGTCGAAGCCGCCGTCGCCGCCGCTGTGGAGGCGGCCGATCGCCTCGATCACGACGAAGATGCCGCCGCCGGTGAGGATCGCCGCCTCCCCGAGCGCGGCGAGGTTCTCGGCGCGCCGGTGCCCGTAGGGGTGCTCGCGGTCGGGCGGCTGGCCGCCGAGGCGCACCGCCAGCAGCGTGAGGATCGCCGCGACGACGTCCCCGCTCGACTCGATCCCGGCCGAGGCCAGCGCCAGCGAGCCGGTCGCGATCCCGGTCCCGAGCTTCAACGCGACGAGCAGGACCGCGGCGCCGATCGAGACCAGCGCGGTCTGGGTCTGTCCGCGGGGGGTCATACCCGGAGCCTATGTGCCGCCGTGGCGCGCAGGGTGCGGACGACGTGCCGCGGTTCGTAGCGGATCTGCCCGTGGGTGAAGCGCAGCTGGACGAGGCCGGCGGCGGTGTGGGCCTGGTCGCGTTCGCGGTCCTTCTTCTGCTGCGCCGCGGTGCGATGGTAGGTCAGGCTGTCGGTCTCGACGACGAGGCCGAGCTCGGGGAAGTGGAAGTCGACCTCGTAGCCGTTCAGGTAGACCGAGGTGCGCGGCGACGGCAGCCCGGCCCGGCGCGCGAGCGGCAGGAAGGCCCGCTCGAGCTCGGAGCGCGTGTAACGGAAGGTGGCGCGGTCGATGATCGCGCGAAGGCGTCCGACCCCCGGCTCGCCCGGGTGCTCGTCGAGAGCCTCGCGCAGGTCGACGGTGCGCACGAGCCCGAGATGGTCGGCTTCGTTCATCGCCCGCTCCATCTGCGGCACGCCATGGCGGGTGGCGAGGTCGATCAGCGTCTGCACCGGCGTGGTGATCGGGATGCCTTCGTAGAACCCGTACCAGCCGTCGCGAAGGGACGGGCGGCGATGGACGCGGATCCCGGGGAGGCGCACGGGATCCGGAGAGCGTCTCGACACCTCGATCCCGGCGGCCTGCTCGACGCCGATCTTGAAGAGCGCCGCGGCGCTCGAGTGGCTCAGCGCCGCCATTCCGGGGCCCCCGCAGGCGAGGACGGCCGCCATCCACCGCCCTTGCGGCGTCAACTCGGCCCGACCGACGGCGTAGACGCCTCGTCCCACGGGATGCAGCCGCCCGCGCGCAATGCGGTGCTTGATCCCGTCGACCGTCAACCCAACGGCAAGCAGCTGGCGACGGGTCACGAGGCCATGCTGGGCACGCGCGATCGCCCACGCACTGGGCCGACTGCTCGCTCGTGCACTTGAAGGCGTCATGGCGCCCTTAAGCGCACGAGCGGCGGATTCTCTCCCCCCTGTCGACGCGCGGTGCCGCGGTTTTTCGCGCTCAGAGCGGACGAAGGCGGTCGAAGCGGGTGGCGGGGCCGCTCGGATGGAGGCGCGCTTCGACGCGCTCCAGGAGGCCGGAGGCGATCAGCGCCTCGACCGCCGCGGCGGTCCCGGCGGCGTCCAGGCCCGCGCAGCGCTCCGCGAGGTCGGCCTCTGCAAGACCGTCGGGTCCGGCCAGCAGCACCGCCCTCAGAACCTGGCCTTGGGCTTCGCGAGCCTCCCGTCTACCGCTGCCTGCCATCGGGTCGAGGGTAGCAGGAGGCGAACGTACGTTCGTATCAGACCATGCCGAGGCCGCCGCTGACGCCGAGCGTCTCGCCGGTGATGAAGGTCGCGTCGTCGGAGGCGAGGAAGGCGACCGCGGCGGCGACCTCGAAGGGCTGGCCGAGGCGACCGAGCTGGGTCTGGGAGCGCATGTTCTCGATCAGCCGCTCCCCGACTTCGCCGAGCTGCTTGGCGCCCATGAGGAGCGGGGTCTCGATCGGACCCGGGGCGATCGCGTTGGCGGTGATGTCGTAACGGCCGTTCTCGCGGGCGATGACCTTGGTGAAGCCGATGACGCCCGCCTTCGCCGCCGAGTAGACGGCCGAGCCCTTGGAGCCGACCCGGCCCGCCTCGCTGGAGATGCTGACGATGCGCCCGTAGCCCGCCCCCTGCATCGGCGGGAGCGCGGCGGCGGTGCAGTTCAGCACGCCGTTCAGGTTGACGTCGATGACGCGCTGCCACTGCTCCGGCGTGGTCAGGGGGAAGAAGCCGAACTCGTCGGTGCCCGCGTTGTTGACGAGGATCGCCAGGTCGGAGCCCACCGCCTCGACCGCGGCGCGCGCCGAGTCCAGCGAGGTGACGTCGAGCTCGACCGCGTGGCCGTTCACCTCGCCCGCGACGCGCTGCGCCCCCGCGGTGTCGACGTCGCCGACCCAGACCTCCGCCCCCTCGGCGGCGAGCCGCGCGGCGATCGCCGTGCCGATCCCGCTCGCCCCACCGGTCACGAGCGCCTTCCTCCCATCGAGCCGCATGCCGCGCAGCATAGACTGGCCTCCCTTGCGAAGCCAGGAAACGATGCGCGTCGCCCTCCTCGCGGGCGGCACCGGCGGAGCCAAACTCGCCGCCGGGATGCAGGAGGAGATCGGCGCCGGCCTGACCGTCGTCGCCAACACCGCCGACGACATCGAGACGCTCGGCGTCCACGTCTCCCCCGACCCGGACCTGGTCACCTACTGGCTGAGCGGCGAAATCGACGAGGAGCGCGGCTGGGGGCTCCGCGACGACACCTTCACGGTGATGGAGCGGATGGCCGACATCGGGGCGCCGAACTGGTTCAGCCTCTCCGACCGCGACCTCGCCGCCTGCCTCTACCGGCGCGAGTTCCTCAGCGCGGGCGGGCGCCAGACGGACGCGCAGGCGCAGATCTCCCGCGGCCTCGGGATCGAGGCGACGGTGCTGCCGATGTGCGACGAGGCGGTCCGCACCCACGTGCTGACCGAGTACGGCCGGCGCGAGCTGCAGGAGTACCTGATCCTCGACGGCGGCAAGCCGGCGGTGCACGGGGTCGAGCTCGACGGGATCGCCGAGGCGCGCCCGACCGCCGAGGTCGCGGACGCCTTCCGCACCGCCGACCTGATCGTCCTCGGCCCCTCCAACCCGGTCATCAGCATCGGCCCGATCCTGGCCGTGCCCGGGATGCGGGAGGCGATCGCCGCCTCCCCCGCGCCGGTCCTCGCGGTCAGCCCCTACGTCGGCGGGGAGATCCTGAAGGGGCCGACGAACAAGTTCATGGAAGCGCTGGGGCGGCCGACCACGGCGGCAGGCGTCGCCTCGCTCTACGCCGGGCTGATCGACGCGATGATCGTCGACGAGGACGACCCCGGCCCGCCGCCCGCCGACCTGCCGACCCTCACGGCGAAGACCCTGATGGACGGCGCCGGGGGCCGCGTGCGCCTGGCGCGCACGGTGCTCGACTACGGCCAGACGCTGATCGACGCATGAGGGCCACCGCGGTGGTGCCGGTGAAGCGCTTCGCGGTGGCGAAGTCGCGGCTCGGGCCGGGGGTCGAGGCGACCCGCAAGCCGGAGCTGGTGGCGGCGATGGTCGCCGACGTGCTCGAGGCGATCGGCCGCGCGCGGATGGTCGAGCGGACGATCGTGGTCAGCCAGGAGCCGGCGGCGGCCGAGCTCGCCGCGGCGGCGGGCGCCGAGCTCGTCAGCGACTTCGACGACGCGAGCCACAGCGCCGCCGCGATCGCGGGCGCCCGGGCCGCGACGGCGGCCGGGGCGCGCTGCGTCGCCCTCCTGCCGGGCGACTGCCCGCTGCTCGACCCGCGCGAGCTCGACCGCATGCTCACCGGCGTCCCCGAGCCCTACGTCGCGGTGATCCCCGACCGCCACGGGACCGGCACCAACGCCCTGGTCCTCGCCCCGCCCGACGCGATCGAGCCGAGCTTCGGCGCGGGCTCGAAGGAGCGCCACGTGGCCGCGGCGCGCGCCGCCGGGGTGCCGTTCGGGGTCGAGGAGCTGCCGTCGCTGGGACTCGACCTCGACACGCCCGCGGACATCGTCGCGCTGACGATGCGGGTGGAGCGCGGCGGCGGCGCGAAGCGGACGGCGAAGGCGCTGGGGATATGAGGCGAGACCGGGAAGCGACGCGGGCGATCGCCGAGGGGGCCGCGAGATGAGCGCGGGCGAAGTGCGGGTCCGGCCGGTGCTCGGGGTGCCCGAGATCGCCGCCGGCGACCCGCTCGGCGCGCTGATCGCCGAGCGCGCCGGGCCGCTCGTCGACGGCGACGTGGTCGTCGTATCGCAGAAGGTCGTCTCCAAGGCCGAGGGCCGCACGCGGCGCCTGACGAGCGTCATCCCCACCGCCGAGGCGAGCAAGCTCGCGCGGATCCTCGGCAAGGAGCCGAACCTGGTGCAGCTGATCCTCGAGGAGAGCGCCGAGGTGGTGCGGGCCGAACGCGGCGTGCTGATCGTCGAGACCAGGCACGGCCTCGTCTGCGCGAACGCGGGCATCGACAGCTCGAACGTCGGCGACCCCGAGGCGGTGCTGCTGCTGCCCGAGGACCCCGACGCCTCGGCGCGGCGGCTGCGGGCGGAGATCGGCGGCGCGGCGGGGGCGCGGATCGGCGTCGTGATCGCCGACAGCTTCGGCCGGGCCTGGCGGATCGGGCAGGCCGAGGTGGCGATCGGCTGCGCCGGGCTGATGCCGATCGACGACTGGCGCGGCCGCCGCGACGCGACCGGGCGGGAGCTGATGGCGACCCAGATCGCGATCGCCGACGAGGCGGCGGCCGCCGCCGACCTGGTCCGCGACAAGGCCGCCGCGGTGCCGGCGGCGGTGGTCGGCGGCCTCACCCGCTGGGTCACCGTCGAGGACGGCCCCGGCGCGGCGGCGATTCGCCGGCCGCGCGAGGACGACCTCTTTCGCTAGGCCCCGAGGTGGCGATCAGTGCCTGTGCAGCGCGTCGCGGACCTTGTCGATGCCTGCCTTGAGCTTGCCCGAGCCGCGGTCCACCTTGCCTTCGTTCTGCATCCCTTTGTCGCCGGTCAGTTTGCCGGTCGCCTCCTTGAAACGACCTTTGGCGTCGTCCTTGTTGCTGGGTGCATCAACCATCTGAGTCCCCTTTGTCGCGGTTCCGTGTGCGCCTTGTCGGTACCCGGCGCCGGTCGGCCTACGCGGCTACGCGGAGACGACGAGGACGGCGGAGCCCTCGACGCGGCCGTGGCGGGCGTCTTCCAGGGCCCGCTGGGCGTCCTCGAGCGGGTAGGTCGTCACCGCGGCGCGCACCGGCACCTCCGGCGCCACGCGCAGCAGGTCCTCGCCGTCGGCGCGGGTGAGGTTGGCGACCGAGCCGAGCGTCCGCTCCTCCCAGAGGAGGTCGTAAGAGAAGGCGGGGATCTCCGACATGTGGATGCCGGCGCTGATCACGCGGGCGCCGCGGGCGCTCGCCCGGAGCGCCTGCACCATCAGCGGGCCGACGGCGGCGAAGACGATCGCGCCGTCGAGCTCCTCCGGCGGCAGCTCCGAGGAGCCGCCCGCCCACTCGGCGCCGAGGCGGCGGGCGAAGTCCTGGCCCGCGGCGTCGCCGTCGCGGGTGAAGGCGAAGACGCGCCGCCCTTCGTGGACCGCGATCTGGCAGAGGATGTGGGCGGAGGAGCCGAACCCGTAGAAGCCGATCCGCTCGGCGGCGCCGACCAGGCGCAGCGCCCGGTAGCCGATCAGCCCGGCGCAGAGGAGCGGCGCCGCCTCGGCGTCGGAGTACATCCCCGGGACCGGGAAGCAGAAGTCCTCGGCGGCGACCGTGAACTCGGCGTAGCCGCCGTCGACGTCGTAGCCAGTGAAGCGCGCGTGCTCGCAGAGGTTCTCCCGCCCTTCGCGGCAATAGCGGCAGGTGCCATCCGCCCAGCCGAGCCACGGCACGCCGACACGGTCACCGAGCTCGAAGCGCCGCGCCCCCTCCCCCGCCGCGACGACCTCGCCGACGATCTGGTGTCCCATCACCAGCGGCAGCTTCGGCTCCCCCTGGAGCTCAGAGTCGTAGATGTGGAGGTCGGTGCGGCAGACCCCGCAGGTGCGCACACGAAGCTTGATCTCCCCGGGGCCGGGCTCGGGCTCGGGGAGCTCGGCGAGGCGGAGCGGGCGGCCGGGGCGGTCGAGCACCATCGCGCGCATCGCCGCCCCCCGTCCTAGGCCGCCGCGTAGGTCTCGACGATCTCGTAGAGCGTGGTGCGCTGGGCGGGGATGCGGCCGGCCTTGCGGGCGGCGGCGACGAGGTCGTCGATCTCCAGCCGGACCCCGTGCTGGGAGCCCGCCATGCGCGAGATGTTCTCCTCCATCAGCGTCCCGCCGAGGTCGTTGACCCCCCAGCGCAGCGCCTCGGTCGCGCCCTCGAGGCCCATCTTCACCCAGCTCGCCTGCAGGTTCGTGACGGTCTTGCCGAGCGCCAGGCGGAAGGCGGCCGTGTGCTTGAGGTTCTCGCGCACGGTGATCTCTTCGATCCCGTGCGTGCGCCCGAGCAGCGTGTTGAAGGGGATGAAGCTGAGCGGCACGAACTCGGTGATGCCGCCGGTCCGTTCCTGCACCCCGCGCACGACCCTCATGTGGCGGGCGAGCTCGCGCGGCTCCTCGATGTGGCCGAACATCACCGTCGAGGTCGAGCGCAGGCCGGCGCGGTGGGAGGCTTCGATGATCTCGACCCAGCGCGCCGCGGGCAGCTTGTTCGGCGAGATCCGCTGGCGGACGCCGTCGTCGAGCACCTCGGCGGCGGTGCCGGGCGTCGAGCCGAGGCCCTGGTCGAGGAGGTAGGAGAAGACTTCGCCGGGCGACTTGCCGGAGCGCTCGCAGGCGTGGTTGATCTCCATCGGCGAGTAGGCGTGGAGGTGGAGCTGCGGCGCGGTCTCCTTGGCGAGCCGCAGCCAGCGGCCGTACTCCTCCAGCGTCAGGTCGGGGTGGATGCCGCCCTGCATACAGAGCTCGGTGGCGCCGAACTCGACCGCCTCGGCGATCCGCGCGGCGAAGTCGGGCTCGGAGACTTCGTAGGCGTCGGGCGAGCGCCGCCCCTGGCCGAAGCCGCAGAACGCGCAGCCGACGACGCAGACGTTGGTGAAGTTGATGTTGCGGTTGACGACGAAGGTGGCGACGTCGCCGGCCAGCTCGGCGCGCAGCTCGTCGGCGGCGATCCGCATCTCCTCGATCACCTCCGGCCGCGTCTCGGCGAAGAGCGCGGTGAGCTCGTCCTCGGTCAGCGGGATCCCCTCGCGCCCTTTCTCGATCGCCCGCGGCGCCAGCGCGTCGCCGAGCGTCTCTTCCGAGCGCCGCCCCGACCCCTTGCGCGGGATGAAGCTCCAGTACTTCAGCTTGATGACGTCGAGGACCCCCTGCTCCATCCACTCCATGTCCATGTACTGCGGGTAGACGCAGAGCCGCTCGGTCAGCGCGTACCCCCGCGGCGCCAGCTCCTTCCTCACCTGATGCGGCGACGGGAACGGCTCCTCGGGAGAGATGTGGTCTCCATTGGCTGACAGCCCACCGAGATCAGTGGCGCCCGCTTCGACCAGCTCCGGCCACCAGTCGGAGAGGTTCGGCGGCACCTGTACGCCGACGTCCGGCATCAAGCGCTTGCACTCTTGGATCAGCCGCTTGATCTCGTCGATCGAGACTTCACTCGCCCAGGCCGGCAAGGAGGACGAGGGGGACCCTGAGCGAACCTCCCTGCTGTTCGTGAGCGAAGGGTCCCCCTCGTCCTCCGCCCCCGCCCAGCGCTTGCGGCTGGCCTCGTCGGCGATGTCCGCCACCTCGGCGCCGTAGTAGCGCGGGTGGGGGACGAAGTTCTGGAGGATGACCTCTTGGATGTGGCCGTAGCGCTCGTGGACCTTCGCGATGGCTTCCAAAGATTCCACGCGCGAGTCGAAGCTCTCCCCGATACCGACGAGGATCCCGGTGGTGAACGGGATTTTCAGCTCACCGGCGGCTTCCAGCGTCTTCAACCGCTCAGTGGGGTGCTTCGTCGGCGAGCCCGCGTGGACCGTCTCCATCAGGCTCTCGTCGACCGACTCCAGCATCAGCCCCTGCGAGGCGGTCACCTCGCGCAGCCGTGCCAGGTCGCCCTTCGAGAGCACTCCCAGGTTCGTGTGCGGGAGCATCCCTCGCTCCAGCGCCCGTTCGCAGGCCCAGACGACGTAGCCCGTGAAGTCCTCGTGCCCCCAGGCCCGCAGGCGTTCGGCGACGACCGGGTTGACCTCGGGCCGCTCCCCGGTGAGCACGAGGAGCTCCTTGGTGTTGCGTCTGACGGCTTCGTCGAGGATCCGTTCGACGTCGACCGGCGCGTGGACGTGCGCCTGGTGCGTCGCGAAGGCGCAGTACTTGCAGTAGCACTGGCAGGTCCGCGACAGCGAAAGCGTGAAGTTGCGGGAGAAGGTGACCCGTTGCACCCCGGCAAAACTACAGGGCACGCCGGCTCGGCCGGGCGCGCCCCGTGGTGAAGCGGAAGGCGGGCGCCCCGGCCGTCCGGGGCACCGCGCCGCCTAGGCTTTTTCGGTGTCGGCTTTCGGATCGGCCGGACCGGCCCCTTTGCCGCCGCGCGCCGCCGCCGGGGCAACGCGCTGGGGCGGCTCGGTCGGGGCCGGGCCGCCGGCCTCGATGACGAAGCGCCAGACGCCGACCGCGACCAGCGAGCCGACCACCGGGCCGGCGAGGTACGGCCAGGTCCCGCCCCATTCGTTGGAGACGAGCGCCGCGCCGAACCAGCGGGCGGGGTTGAAGCAGGCGCCGGTCAGCGGGCCGCCGACCATGACCATGAAGACGAAGGTGAGGCCGATCGCGAGGGGGCCCCAGTCCTTGACGCTCTTTTTGGAGAAGACGACGGCGAGGATGACGAGGACGAGCGCGAAGACGCCGATCGCCTCGACCGCGGCGCCCGCGGTGTTGTTGGCGAGGAGGCTCGACACCGAGCCGGCGCCGTAGTGGACGGCGCGACCCTCGTCGAGCAGCAGCGCCTTGGTCAGCAGCGCGCCGAGCACCGCGCCGGAGAGCTGGGCGAGGATGTAGATGACCGCGTCGATGATGCTGATGCGGCGGATCGTCGCCGCGGCGAGCGTCACCGCCGGGTTGAAGTGGCCGCCGCTGACCGCACCGAACATGCAGATCACGCCGAAGAGCGTCAGGCCCTGGACGAAGCCGACGACGGCGAAGTCCGAGCCGAACGACGCCTGCGCGCCGGTCGAGACGTAGAGAGTGACCACGCTGGTGATGAAAAAGACCAGCAGAAGAGTGCCGATCAACTCCGCGAGGTACGCGGACAGTCCTTTTTGCTCCAGCTCCACTCTCGTTCCCCTCCTAGAAGTTTCGGTTCCCTCGCCAAAAAAGAAGCGGCGGCAGTCTACCCATATTTGCTCAAGGTTTTAGGGTTCCTGCCAGATGAGACGGGCTGTCGCGCTGCTGGCGGCCGCCCTGCTGCTCGCCGGTCTCGCCGGCTGCGGCGGGAGCGGTGCTGAACCGGGCGCGCCGAAAGGCGCGACCCTCGTGCTCGATTTCACTCCGAACGCCGTCCATTCCGGCATCTACGCCGCCCAGGCCGAGAATTTCTACGACGACGCCGGGATCGACCTCCACGTCCAGGTCCCGGGCGAATCGACCGACGCGCCGAAGCTCCTCGCCGCGGGCCGCGCCGACTTCGCGATCCTCGACATCACCGACCTCGGCATCGCCGCCGAGAAGGGCCTCGAGCTCGTCGGCCTGATGCCGATCGTGCAGCGCCCGCTCGCCGCCGTCCTCGCCCGCCGCGACGGCCCCGTCAAGCGTCCCCGCGACCTCGACGGCCACTCGGTCGGCGTCACCGGGCTCCCCTCCGACACCGCCGTGGTGGACTCCGAGGTGAGCGCCGACGGCGGCGACCCCGCCGGCGTCGAAGAAATCACCATCGGCTTCAACGCCGTCGCCTCGCTGGCAGCCGGCAAAGTCGACGCCGCGACCGGCTTCTGGAACGCCGAGGCGGTCGAGGCCGAACGTCAAGGCATCCCCCTGCGCGTCTTCAAAGTCGACGAATTCGGCGCGCCGAGCTACCCGGAGCTGGTGCTGACGACCACCCGCAAGGAGCTCGAAAGCGACCCGAGGCTGGTCCACGGCATGGTCGAAGCCACGACGCGCGGCTACGAGCTCACCGAGTCCCGACCGCAGAAGGCCCTCGACGACCTCCTCGCCGCGAATCCCGGCCTCGAACGCCCCGACCAGGCCGCCCAGCTGAAGGTCCTCCTCCCGGCGCTGAAGCCGGCGCCGTTCGCCGAACCGGTGCTGATGGAATGGTCGGCCTGGGCGAGCTCCCACGGCTTGCTGCCCGAACCGCTGGAACCGAGGAGCGCCTTCGAGCTACCGAAGTAGCGCCGCGACCAGGTCCGGCAGCTCGCGCGACATCCGCGAGCGCGGCACCACCTTGTCGAGGCCCGTCGCCTCGGCGGCCTCCCTGGTCTCGACGTCGACGTGCGAGTAGTAGCCGAGGACCGGCACGCCGAGCCCGACCAAGGCCTCCGGCCTCTCCACGTCGAGGTCGGCGACGATCGCGTCGATCCCGTCCAGCGGCACCTCCTCGAGTGACGCCGAGGTGACGACTTCGTGCCCGGCCGCCGACAAGGTCGCGTCGACGCGGCTGCCGAGCATCAGGTCCGTCGAGATGCTGAGGACGCGGGCCATCGCGGAGGCGCGGTCGCCGGCCCTAGATGGAGCGGCGCTGGCGGAACTCCTCGCGGACGCTTTCCGGGCGTCCCCACATCTGCACGACCTCGGCGCGGCCCTCGCGGACCTCGGCGACCCGCAGCTCGCCGCCGACGCCCTCGGCGTCGATCTTCGCCAGCACGCCCTTGACGGTCTCCGCCGCGGCGGCGTGGCCGAAGCTGTGGGCGACGAGCAGCCGCCAGTGCCAACGGCGCGGCCGGTTGTAGACCTGCGCGTTGACCTGGCTGAGGAAGACGGCGCAGTCGATGTAGCGGCTCTCGTCGTCGATCCGCAGGTCGACCTCGAGGTCGGTCCAGTCCGGCGGCAGCGCGTCGAGGATGCGCTGGAAGTCGTCGGCGAGTGCCATCACCGCAGAGGCTATCTCAGCCGGCGACGAACTCGTACAGCAGGACGACGTTCTGGGCGATGATCAGG
>DASZUW010000088.1:0-2443 GCA_035547475.1 Solirubrobacterales bacterium | reverse complement strand
CCCCTGCGGCATCCCGAAGCGCTGTGGACGGCCCGAGCCGTCCCTCTCCGGCTCCCAAGTCAGCCCACCCGCCCGTCAGACAATTCGACAATCTGATAGCTTCCTCGCCCGTGAACTATGAGCTGTTCATCGGGGGCGAGTGGGTCGGTGACGGGTCGCGGGGGACGTTTCCGGCGATCAATCCCTACACCGCGGAGGAGTGGGCGGAGATTCCCGAGGCGACGCGGGAGGACGTGGACGCGGCGGTCGGGGCGGCGCGGCGGGCGTTCGACGAGGTGTGGACAGAGACCTCGGGGAAGGAGCGCGCGCGGTTGATGGTCGAGCTGGCGCGGCTGCTCGACGAGAACGCCGAGGAGATGGCGAAGCTCGAGACGACCGACAACGGCAAGGTCATCCGCGAGACCAAGACGCAGATGGGCTTCACCGCCAACACGCTGCGGTTCTTCGCCGGCTACGCGGACAAGATCAACGGGTCGGTGATCCCGATGGAGTCGCCGGAGATGTTCGACTACACGCTGCGCGAGCCGCGCGGGGTGGCGGTGCTGATCACGGCCTGGAACTCGCCGATCCAGATCCTCGCCAACAAGCTCCCCGCCGCGCTCGCCGCCGGGTGCACGGTGGTGGTCAAGCCCTCCGAGCACACCTCGGCGAGCACGCTGGAGTTCGCCAGGCTCGTGGAGCGTGCGGGCTTCCCGCCGGGCGTCTTCAACGTGGTCACCGGCGCCGGCGAGGTCGGCGCCGCCCTCACCTCGCACCCCGACGTCGACATCGTCAGCGTCACCGGCGGGGTCGAGACCGGCGTGCGCGTCGCCAAGAACGCCGCCGACCACGTCATCCCGGTGATCCTCGAGCTCGGCGGCAAGTCGGCGAACATCGTCTTCGACGACGCCGACCTCGACCGGGCGCTTCCCGGCGCCGTCGCCGGCATCTTCGCCGCCGCGGGCCAGACGTGCATCGCGGGCTCGCGCCTGCTCGTCCAGCGCCCGATCTACCAGCAGGTCCTCGACGGGATCGTCGAGCGCGCCGAGACGCTGAAGCTCGGCGACCCCGCCGACCCCGCCACCGAGATGGGCCCGGTCGCCCACCGCGGCCAGCACGAACGGGTCAGCGGCCTGATCGACTCCGCCGTCGCCGAAGGCGCCAAGCTCGTCGCGGGCGGCCCCGGCGACGTGCCCGACGCCGGCCCCGGCTTCTTCGTCCGCCCGACCGTCTTCGCCGATGTCGACATGTCGATGTCGATCGCCCAGACCGAGGTCTTCGGCCCGGTCCTCTCGGTCATCCCCTTCGACGACGAGGCCGAGGCGCTCGCGATCGCCAACGCGACCCAGTTCGGCCTCGCCGCCGGCGTCTGGACGCAGGACCTGCGCCGCGCCCACCTGATGGCGAAGCGCCTGCGCAGCGGCGTCGTCTGGGTGAACACCTACCGGGCCTCGAGCGCCCAGGGACCGTTCGGCGGCGTCCGCCGCAGCGGCCACGGTCGCGAGCGCGGCCTCGAGGGCCTGCTCGAATTCACCACGGTCAAGAACGTGGTCATGGACCTCTCGACCGAAGTCCGCGACCCCTTCTCGCTGAAGGCGCTCTAGCGATGGCGATCTCCTGTGTCGAGGTCTTCGCGCTGCGCCGCACGCCGAAGCTGAAGCGGGCCCTGTCACACGGCACGCTCGTCTACGGCGGCGACGACGACCTGCTCGGCAAGCCGGTCCTGGTGCGCATCACCGACAGCTCCGGCGCGGTCGGGATCGGCCAGATGCGGCCGCTGAACCCCTGGATGGGGGAGACGACCGAGGCGGTCCTGGTCGCGATCCGCGACTACTGGGGCCCGGCGCTGCTCGGTCGCGACCCGCGCGACCGCAACCGCATCTACGCCGACCTCGCCGAGATGCTGCCGAACACCCAGGTCGCCCTCTGCTGCGTCGACTTGGCGCTCTGGGACCTGATGGGGAAGCTCTCCGGCCAGCCGGTGGCGGCGCTCCTCGGCGGCGACGTCGCCGCGCGGATCCCGATGGAGTGGTCGGTCGGGCTCGCCGACCCGGAGCAGATGGTGGCCGAGGCCAAGCGCGCGGTCGAGGAGTTCAAGGTCGAGGTGGTCTGCCTGAAGGTCGGTCGCGAGGACTGGAGGACCGACGTCGAAGTCCACCGCGCGGTGCGCGCGGCGGTCGGCCCCGACGTCAGCGTCGGCATCGACGCCAACGAGGGCTACGACGAGGCGACCACCGTCCGCGTGATGCGCGGGCTCGCCGACTCCGACGTCGCCTACCTCGAGCAGCCGCTGCCGCGCGACCAGATCGAGGGCCTCGCGCGCCTGCGGGCGAAGCTCGACGTGCCGATCTTCGTCGACGAGAGCGTCTTCACCAGCGACGACGTGATGCGGCTCGCCCGCGCCGGCGCCTGCGACACCGCGGTGCTGAAGCTCTACAAGAACGGCGGCATCACCGGGGCGCAG
>DASZUW010000087.1:0-24537 GCA_035547475.1 Solirubrobacterales bacterium | reverse complement strand
CTCTACGGGGTGATCGGCGGCGTCAAGGGCGGCTTCGGCCTCTACCGCGGCACCCTCGACCTCGAGGCGCGGCCGGCGATCGACCTGACGATCGACGCCGCCAGCCTCGACACCGGCAACGCCAGACGCGACGCCCACCTCCGCTCGGCCACCTTCTTCGACGCCGAGAAGCATCCCGAGGTGCGCTTCGAGTCCGAATCGGCAGCGCTCGAAGGCCAGATGCTCCACGTCCGCGGCACCCTGCGGGCCGCCGGCGCGAGCACGCCGCTCGACGTGACCGCGACGGTTACCCCCGTCGACGGCGAGTTCGAGATCGAGGCGCACGCCGAGGTCGACCAGCGCCAACTCGGCATGACCTGGAGCCCCCTGGGCATGCTCCGCCCCCCGACGCGCCTGACCGTCCGCGGACGCCTCGTCCGCTGGTGACGCCCGTCGACATCAGTCCGGGCGGGATTGGGGGGAGTTTGGCGGTGCCGCGGGTGGTGACCGGGCGGGACGGAGGAGGGACGACCGGGCCGATGTCGCCGTCGGGGGCCTCGTCGAGGTCGACGATCACCGGGGCGTGGTCGCTCGGGCCTTTGCCTTTGCGCGCCTTGCGGTCGATCCAGGCGGCAGCGACGCGCGCCGCGACCGGGTCGCCGGCGAGGATCAGGTCGATCCGCATCCCCAGGTCTTTGTGGAACATGCCGGCGCGGTAGTCCCAGTAGCTGAAGACGCGCTGCTCGGCGGGCCAGCGGTCGCGGACCACGTCGTGGAGCCCGGTCGCCTCGAGCTCGGCCAGCGCCGCGCGCTCCGGTGGCGTCACGTGCGTGTGGCCCTCGTAGGCGGCGGGGTCGAAGACGTCCGCGTCGGTCGGCGCGATGTTCATGTCGCCGCAGACCATCACCGCGTCGGGCCCGGCGACGACGTCGTCGCGCAGCGCCGCGAGCCACTCCAGCTTGTACCTGTAGTGGTCGGAGTCCGGTTCCCGCCCGTTCGGCACGTAGATCGACCAGACGCGCACGCCGGCGCAGGTTGCCGAGACCGCGCGCGCCTCGGGCTCCGGGAACCCGGGCCCGTCCGGCAGCCCGCGCGCCACGTCCGCGAGCCCCACCCGCGAGAGGATCGCGACCCCGTTCCACGCCCCTTCGCCGTGCGCCGCCCACTCGTAGCCGCGCTCGCGCAGCGCGTCGCCGAGCAGCTCCTCGAAGCCGGTGTCGGCGAGCTTCGTCTCCTGCAGGCACACCACGTCGGGCGCGCGTTCGTCGAGCCACGGCAACAGACGCGGCACGCGCTGCTTGACCGAGTTGACGTTCCAGGTCGCGACGCGCACGCGGCGAGCCTAACCGCTGCCTAGAGCGCGGTGATCGCCACCGACTGCATGTTGACGAAGGCGCGCATGCCGAACTCGCCGCCGAGCTCGCGCCCGATGCCGCTCCGCTTCACGCCGCCGAAGGGGATGCGCGGGTCCGACGCGGTCATCGCGTTGACGAAGACCATGCCCGCTTCGATGTCGGCGGCGAGGCGCTCGGCACGCTCCAGGTCCTGCGTCCAGAGGCTCGAGCCGAGGCCGAACTCCGATTCGTTGGCGAGCGCGATCGCCGCTGCCTCGTCGGCGACGCGGGCGACCGCGGCGACCGGGCCGAAGGTCTCCTCGCGCATCACCGGCGCCCGCGAGTCGGCGGTCGCCGAGACGACCGTCGGCTCATACCAGGCGCCCTTCTCGTCGGGGGCCTCGCCGCCGGTGACGATCCGCGCGCCCGCCGCCTCGGAGGCGCGGACGATGCCGGCGAGCTCGTCGCGCAGGTCCTCGCGCGCCATCGGGCCGAGCTGGGTCTCGGGGTCCAGCGGCGCGCCCCGGCGCAGGCCCCGCGCCGCCGCGGCGAAGCGCTCTTCGAACTCCTCGGCGACCGCCTCGACGACGATGAAGCGCTTCGCCGCGATGCAGCTCTGGCCGGTGTTCTGGAAGCGCGCGGTGACCGCGACCTCGACCGCCTTCTCCAGGTTCGCGTCGCCGAGGACGATGAACGGGTCCGAGCCGCCGAGCTCCAGCACCACCGGCTTGATCGCCCGCCCCGCGGCTTCGCCGACGGCGACGCCCGCGGCGTCGGAGCCGGTCCGCGTCACCCCGGCGACCCGCCGGTCGCCGATCAGCTCGCTCGCCTTGCGGCCGGAGACGACGATCGTCTTGAAGAGCCCCGGCGCCGCCCCGGCGCGCTCGAAGGCCCGCTCCAGCAGGAGGCCGCAGCCGGTCACGTTGGAGGCGTGCTTCAACACGAAGCAGTTGCCCGCCGAGACGATCGGCGCCGCCGCCCTCATCGCCTGCCAGAGCGGGTAGTTCCACGGCATGATCGCCAGGATCACGCCGAGCGGCCGCTTGTGGACGGCGACCCGTCGGCCGTCCCCGGTGTCGACCAGTTCCGGCGCGACGAACCCCTCGCCGTGCTCGGCGTAGTACTCCGCCGCCCAGGCGCACTTCTCGACTTCGGCCTCGGCTTCGACGATCGGCTTGCCCATCTCCCGGCTCACCGTCCGGGCGAGCTCGTCCTTCATCGCCCGCAGCTCCCGCGCGACGCCGTTCATCAGCTCGGCCCGCTTGCTCCACTCGGCCCGGCGCCAGTCGCCGAACGCCTTGTGGGCGAGGTCGAGAGCGGCGTCGATCTCACCCTCGCCGAAGATCTCGTAGGTCTCGACGACCTCGCCGTTGGCCGGGTCGATCGACTCGATGGTGGCGGGGCCTGCGGTTGCGCTCATTGGTTCCTCGACTTCGGTCGTCTTCTGTTTGTCGGTGCCGCCCCCCGCCGGACAAAGACAACCTTAGTCAGGCGCGGCACTCGGAGCCGTCGCGGCCGCGGCCGATGAAGTCGCTGCCGATGCGTGAATGCGGTGGGCGCGTGGACGGGGTGCTTTGATCTGGTGGAGTTGCGCCTGAATACTGGAACCAGGGTCGGCGACCTCGTCGACGTGAGCGGGGCCCCTGAGGGCGGTGGATCGGCGCGGGACGGGGCGGGGAAGGCGACCTTCGACGCCGACCTGCGACTGCTGCGGCGGCGCGTGGTGCGGCGGTGGGCGCTTGCCGTGGCCGCGCGGTACGCGGTCGGGGCGCTTGCGATCGCGGTGGTGCCGGCGCTGCTTGCTGCGCTCGGGGTGATCGGCTGGGTCTGGGCGATCGCCCTACCGGCGGCGGTCTTCGTGGTCGCGCTGGCCGCGCGGCTCTCGCGGGCGCCGTCCCTGGCGCAGGTCGCCCGACTGCTCGACGACCGTCTCGGCCTCTTCGACGTCACCGCCACCGCACTGCAGGTCGAGCGCTCCGGCGAGCCGGTCGACGAGGGCCCGGCGGCGCCCGTCTTCGCCGAAGCCGCCGCGCTCCTGCGGGCGGGGGCGAGCGACTGGCGGCCGCGAGCGCGGCTCGGCCGCGGCGAGCTCGTCGCGGCGGGCGGCCTGGTGGTCGTGCTCGCGGCGATCGCGGTCGTGGGGTCCTCGGGCGGCGGGTCCGGCTCGACCAAGGTGACCGCGACCTCCTCGGCGGCCGGGGCCCGGCACCACGCCGCCGGCGCCCGGGACGTCGTCTCGCCGCCGCTGGTGCCGCCGCGGGCGAAGCGCAAGGGGGCAAGGAGCCCGGCGAACCCGGCAGAGCGCCACCCCTACGGCCTCTACGTCTACGGCTTCGAAGGAAGGCGTGAACTGCCCCGCTACCACTCGAAGGGCGAACACCAGGGGGTCCGCTACGCGGGAGGCAGGCCCCCGGGGTCGGGACGACCGCCGAGCCAATTCGCCGCGCCCGGGGCGGCCGAAGGAAGCGAAGCGCGCGAAAAAGCCGAAGCGGAGGCGACGCAGGTCGACGCGCAGCGGAGCGCGGGCGGCAGGAAGGAATCAAGGGGCGAGCCGCCGCCGGGGCAGACGCTCAAATCGCTGACCGGCGGTGCGGCGCCGCCGTCGGGCTCGGTCAGCCCGCTGCCGAACGCGAGCTCGGGCGGGCCCCCCTCGGCCGGCAACCGGCCGAGCGCGCCGGCGAGCTCGGGCGCTCCTGGGGCGCGCTCCGCCGCGGGCGCACCCGGCCAACGGGGCGGCGGACGGCCGAGCGGGGGCCGCACCGCGGGCGCGGAGCGAGCTCCCCTCGGAGCCGGCGCACGAGGCGGCGAAGGCGGCCGTACCGCGGGCGAACTGGCGCTGAAGGCCGGCTTCGCGGCCGTCCGGTCGGGCAAGGCGGCGACCGGGCGCGGCCCGCGCGACGCGCAGGGCGCGGGCGGACCGGGCAAGTCGGCGGGCATCGGCGGCGCCGCCTTCGAGGAAGCGGGCGCGGGAGCGCTCGGATACGTCCCGCCGGACGCGGGCATCGCCCCGACGCGCGACCCCGGCCTCCTCGCCCGTTACCTGAACGCCCTCACCGCGATCGAGGGCCGGCGCTGGTGAGGCGCCCCGCCCGATGAGCTTTGCCGCCCCCTGGGCCTTCGCGGGCCTGACCCTCGCGATCCCGCTCGTGCTGCTGCACCTGCGGCGGCGCCGGCCGCAGGTGCGCGACGTCCCGAGCCTGCTGGCCTGGCGCCGCTCGACCGCGCCGGTGGGAGCGTCGACCTGGGGCCTCGGCAAGCCCGCGCACCCGTGGCTGCTCGCATTGCAGCTGCTGGCGCTCGTCCTCTTCGTCTTGGCGCTGGCCAAGCCTCACGCCGACGGCGGCATTCGTGGCCCGACCCGCGCCTTCGTCGTCGACGACTCGATCTGGATGGGTGCGAGCGAAGCCGGAAGCACCCGGCTCGACGCGGCCCGGTCGACGCTCCTCGACGAACTCGGCGCACTACCGAGCAGCCAACCCGTGGCCTTGATCGTCGCCGGCGCCGAACCGCGGCTCGCCTTCGAAGGGAGTGCGGGTGACGCCACCGGCGCGGTCGCGAAGATCCGGCCGACGTACGCGCCCGCGGACCTCGCCGCGGCGCTGCGGCTCGCCGCCGGGCTCCCGCGGGAAGGCGGCGCGGTCGAGCTGTTGCGCGCGCCCGAGGACCCGGCGCCCCGCACGGTCGGCGACGGCGGCGCCTTCCGCGAACGGGTGGTCGGCCGCCCGATCGCCGACCAGGGGATCGCCGAGCCGAGCGCCCGCTGCCTCGGCGCCTCCGGGCGCTGCGAGCTGTTCGCGCGGATCGAGAGCACCGCGTCCGCGCCGCGGGAGGACCGGGTAGACGTCATGGCTGGCGGCAGGCGCCTGAGCGCGCAGACGGTGCGGGTGCCCGCGGGCGGGTCGGCCCCGGTCGCCTTCGACGCCCCCGCCGGCGCCCATCTCGAACTGGCCCTCGCGACCGGCGACGCGCTCGCCGCCGACGACCGCGGCTTCGTCGACGTCCCCGCCACGGAGCCGATCCGCATCACCTTGGTCGGCGAGCGCCAGGACGCCGAACCGCTGGCCCGCGCCCTGCTTGCGGTGCCGGGCGCGAAGGTGACGCTGCGCACCCCCGCCGACTTCCGACCCGCCGACGGGCGCCACGCAGACCTCCTGGTCCTCGACGGCAAGCCGCCGCGGCGCCCCGTGCCGGACGGGGTGCCGGCGGTCCTCCGCGTCGACCCGCCGCGGTTGCCCGGCGGGAGCGTCGAGGGGCCGCTCGCCCGCAGCCGTCTCAGCGGCACCGACGCGGCGAGCCCCGTCCTCGACGGGGTCGATCTCGCCTCGCTGACGATCGGCCGCGGCGGCGCCCGTCGCCTGGGCCTGCCGCCGTGGCTGCGCGCCCTGGCCTGGGCGCCGGGCGGCCCGCTGCTTGCCGTCGGCGTGCTTCAGGGGAGGCGGGAAGCCGTCCTCGCGTTCGACCCGTCGGCATCGAACCTGCCGCAGATCGCCTCGTTCCCGCGGCTCGTGCAGAACCTCGTCGCCTGGAGCGCCGAATGGGCACCGAGCGCGGTGACGGCCGGCGAGCAGTTCCTCGCCCAGCGACCGGGCGGGGTGGAGGCGACGCAGCTGGCCGACGTGAGCGGCGCGACCGAACGCACGACCCGCCCGGCGCTGAAGCTCCCCCGCCCCGGCTTCTACGCCCTGCGCCAACGCGGGCCGTGGGGAGTCCGTTCGCAGGCGATCGTCGCGAACGCGGAACTTGGGTCGGGCGCGGTGGAGGCGGGCGCGCCCGTCGATCTCTCGGCGGGCGCCGTGCCGGCCGAGAGCGATGGGACCGACCTCGCGCCCTGGTTCCTCGCCGCCGCGCTCGCGGTCCTCGTGATCGAGGCCGCGCTCGCGATCCGGCTCGAAGGGCCCGGCCGCGCCTTCCTCGCCCTCCGCATCCTCGCCCTGGGGCTCCTGGTCGTCGCGCTCCTCAAGCCGACGGTCGGCGACGAAGCGCCGCCGACCACCGTCCTCGCCCAGCGCTCGGTGGGCGTGGACCGCGCGGGCGCGGCTGTCGAGCGGGACTGGGGCGCGGCGACGAGCGACTGCCGCGGGCGTTGTCGGACGCTTGGATTCGGTGGGGCGGCGGTCGACCTCGAGGCGGCGGTGCGGGAAGGGGTGGCGGCGACCCCTGCCGGCGGGCGGGTCGTCGTGCTTGCCGACGGGAGGCAGACCAGTGGCGACGCGGAAGCTGCCGTGCCCTCCGCGCGCGCCCGTGGCGTCGAGGTCGACGTCGTGCCGCTCCCCGAAGCCGGCGATGACGCCGCGGTCACCCGCCTCCAGGCGCCCGAGGCACTGCGGGCAGGGGACCCACTGCCGCTCGGCGTCAACGTCCGCAGCACGGTCGCCGCCCCGGCGACCCTCTCCCTGTATGAAGACGGGCACGCCCGCGGCACCCGGCCGGTCCGCCTCGCGGTCGGCGACAACCCCTATCTGCTCTCGCTCGTCGCCGGCGGCGCCGGCGCGCACGACTATCGCGTCGTCCTGCGCATGCGGGGCGACCAGGCGCGGGGCAACGACGCGCTCGCCGCGACCGTCCGCGTCGTCCGTGCGGCCCGCGCCCTCGTCGTCGCCTCCGGCGGATCGCATCTCGCGCAGGTCCTCGCAGGCGACGGCATCGAAGTCACCGCCGCGACCCCGGCCGAAGTGCCGGCCGATCCGGCGGCCCTGGCCCGCTACGCCACCGTCGCCCTCGACGACGTCGCCGCCCCGGAGCTGGGCGACGCTCGCGCGGCCGCGATCGTCGACGCCGTCCGCGCCGGCAGGACCGGGCTCGTCGTCCTCGGCGGCCCCCACAGCTTCTCGCTCGGCGGCTACTACGCCTCGCCCCTGCAAGAGGCGCTCCCCGTGGGCAGCCTCAAACCGGGCAACCTGCAGCGCCGCAACCTCGGCCTGGAGATCGTCCTCGACCGTTCGGGGTCGATGGCGGAAGCGCCCGACGGCGTGGAAAAGATCGCGCTGGCCAAGGTCGCCACCCGCTCCGCCACCGCATTCGTCGCCAAGCACCATGACCAGTTCGGCGCGATCGCCTTCGACGCCGCGCCGCACGTGGCCGTCCCGCTCACCCGCCTGAGCTCGCCCGCCGACGCCGACAAGGTGAACCGGGCAGTCGACCGGATCCGCGCCGAAGGCGGCACCAACATCTACAAGGCGCTCGCCGCCGGCGCCCGGGAAATCGAGTCCTCGAGCGAGCAGAAGCGCCACATCGTCCTGCTCACCGACGGGATCAGCGAAAAGGGCTCCTACGCGAAGGTCATGCCGCGGCTGCGGGCCGAACGCATCACCGTCTCCACCGTGGCGCTCGGCGTGGACGCCGACTTCGAACTCCTCCAGGCGATCGCCCAGGAAACCGGCGGCCACTTCTACGCCACCGTCAACCCCCGCGAACTGCCGAAGATCTTTGCCAAGGACGCGCGCGCAGCCGCCCGCCCGGTGCGCCTGCACGGCAAGATCGGCGTGACGCCGGGCGTCGACAGCCCCATCGTCCGTGATCTCGCAGGTGGAAAGCTCCCGCCGCTCCGCGGCAACGTCGTCACCCAGCTGAAGCCCGGCGCGCAGGCGGTCCTGCTCGGCCAGGACAAGGACCACCCGCCCGACCCCACTCTCTCCCAGTGGCAGTACGGCGCCGGCCGGGTCGTCGCCTGGACTCCCGGGATCGGCTCGTGGGCGGGCGGATACGCCGATCGGTCGGCCCTCTTCGCCGACATGGCCCGTTACGTCGAGCCCGCCGTCGCCCCGGACGCCCTCACCCCGCGGGTCGCCCCCGACGCCGAGGGCGAGCTGGAAGTCGACGAAGCCGAAGGCGGCGAGCCCGCCGCGGGCGTGGGGGAGATGGAAGGCTCGATCGTCACCCCCGGTGGCACGCCCACGCCGCTGGCGCTGGAACCGCGGGCCCCCTGGCGCTGGACCGCGCCGCTCCCCGACCGCAGACCGGGCGTCGACGCCTTCGCGATCCGCAACCTCGGTCGCACCTCGCGCGGCCTCCTCGCCGTGCCCTACTCGCCGGCGCTGCGGCCGTTGCCCGCGGACGCGACCCCGCTCGGCCCGCTCGCCGCCGGGACCGGGGGGCGAGTGCTTGCCCCGGGCGACGCCGGCACCCTGAGCGCGCACCGCACCGACCTCTGGTGGTGGTTCGCGCTCGCGGCGCTCCTCTGCTTCGCGGCCGACGTCGCGGTCCGTCTCGTCCCGCGCCGCCGCGCCGGGCGCGGCCCGCTCAGGCGGCGACCAGGCGGATCTCCGAGCGCGGGTCGAAGAGCAGGTCGAGCGGAGCCCGCGACGTCGACGCCGGCGTGAAGCCGACCCCGTGGCGACGGCACGCTGCCTCGGCGGCCGCCTGCTGCGCGGCGGCAAACTCCGCGTAGCTTCGGGCCTCCGCCGCGTCGATGTCGAGCAGCAGCGTCTCGCCGGTCTCCACGTCGCGCAGCTCGGTCGGGCCGCGCAGGTCGGTCTCCAGGTCGGAGGGCTCGGCGACGCAAACGAGCTGGGCGCTCCGCGCCGAGCGCGCCAGCCCCGCGGCGATCGGCCCGAGCTCCTCGCGTGCCACCAGCAGGTCGGTGATCAGCACGGCCAGGTCGGGTGCCGAGGAGCCGGCCAGGTCACGGCGCCCGCGCCAGGCTCCGGGCCAGGTCGGTCCGCGTCCCCCGCGGCAGCCGCGCCACCTCCTCGACCAAGGCCAGGACCTGTTGCGGCGCGGTCGACGGTCGCGCCCCGCTCGCCTCGCCGTCGGCCAGCACCCGGACGCTCACCGCGTTGGAGCCCTGTAGCGCGACGGCGCCGAGCACCGCCGCCAGCCGTTGTGCCCAGCGGAATTTCCCCGCCATCGAGCGGCTGCCGTCGATCATCACGGCGACGTCGATGTGGCTCTCCGCGAGCGCCGAGCGCACCACCAGGTCGCCGAGCCGCGCGTACGCGCGCCAGTCGATCCGGCGCGGATCGTCGCCCGGCACGTAGGGCCGGTAATCGACGAATTCGAGACCGTCCTGGCGCCGCCGCCCGGAGCGCTCGCCGACCGCCCGCTCGCGCGGGGCCGCGGGCTCGGCGAGCGCGTACCGCCGCAGCTCGTGCAGCTCGCCCGGGTCCAGGAGCGCCTCCGGAGCCGGGCCGGCCATCACTCCGGGTCCTTGGGGACGCGCTCGATCGCTTCCCGGATCAGGTCGTCGGCGCCGACGCCGGCGCGCTCGGCGTCGAGGTCGAGGATCAGGCGATGGCGGAGCGCGGGCAGGGCGACCTCGCGGACGTCCTCGACTGCCAGGGCGTGGCGCCCCGCCAGGACGGCGACGGCGCGCCCGGCGAGCGCCAGCGCCCGCGCCCCGCGCGGGCTCGGGCCGAGCTCGACCAGCTCGCGCACTCGCTCGGAGGCCTCGGGCCGCCCGGGGTGGAGCGCCATCACCAGGCGCGCCGCGTAACCGACGACGTGGTCGGCCGCGGGCAGCGCCCGCACCGTCGCCCGCAACCGCAGCACGTCCTCGGCGCCGGCGACCGGCTCGATCGCGCGCGGCGCCTCGTCCTCCGGTCGCCCCGCGAGCCGGGTCAGCTCGTCGAGGTCGGGATAGTCGAAGCGCAGGTTCAGGAGGAAGCGGTCGAGCTCGGCCTCCGGCAGCGGGTAGGTGCCGCGCATCTCGATCGGGTTCTGGGTCGCCAGCACGATGAACGGGTCGGGCAGCTCGTGGGTGGTCTCGGCGACCGTCACCGTTCGCTCCTGCATCGCCTCCAGCAGCGCGCTCTGAGTGCGCGGCGCGGCGCGGTTGATCTCGTCCGCCAACACGACGTTGGCGAAGAGTGGCCCGGGCTCGAAGCGGAACGCCGACTCGCCCTCGCGCGGCGATCCGCGCAGCACCGAGGTGCCGGTGATGTCGGCGGGCATCAGGTCGGGGGTGAACTGGATGCGCCGCGCGCGCAGCCGCACCGCCGCCGCCAGCGAGCGGGCGAGGGTCGTCTTGCCGAGCCCGGGCGCGCCTTCCAGCAGCGCGTGTCCGCCGACCGCGAGGCAGACGAGCGCGCCGCGCACCGCCTCCTCCTGCCCGACGACGGCCCCGGTGACCGCCGCGCCGATCGCCGCGCCGATCCCGGCGACGTCGCTCTGCTTGGCCTGCGAAGGCGTGGTGGTCATCTATAGAAAGCCTATATATCTGCTGAACAAACGAGTTCGCAACGCTCAAAGAGGGAGGTGAAACTACTGCCTGCCACGGCCGACTCGCCGATGTACGCGCAGCCGCCCTCGCCGAAGCTCACGCTGGTCGGCGAATTCAGATCGTCAACCGATGACTCGAAGCTCAGTTCCGGGCCGGTGACCTCGGCATCGACGCCCACTCTCTCGCTCCTTGCTTCCTTGTTGCGGATCGCGGCGGACCCAGCGGAGCGCCACCCCCGGAGGCGTCCTTGAGACCCGGTATCTTAAAAGCTCGTCGAGGAGACCCTCTACCACGACGCCGCGGACATGCGGCGCCAAGTCGAAGGACGACAGTGATCCGGACTACAAGGAAATGGAGAGCAAAGGGGAATGAAGTCGAGAGGTAGGAAACTGACATCGGCCGGGGCCATACTCCTCCTTGGCCTTCTCCTGACGGTCCTCGTCGCCGCCTGCGGGGGCGGCGGCAGCAGCTCCAGCAGCACGGCCGAAGAAGCGACGACGACCGAAGGAGAATCGAGCGCGGTCGCCGAAGGCGGCGAAACCGAAGCCTGGACGCTGCCGAACGTCAACGTGCAGAACACGCGGGCGATCAAAAGCGACATCAACGCCGAAAACGTCTCCACCCTGAAACCGGCCTGGGCGGTCACCGTCAAAGGCTCGGGGATCTTCGGCAGCTTCGCCGGCGGTCCGGTGTTCAGCCCCGACGGCAAATCCGTCTATCTCCAGGACCTTGCCAACGACGTCTTCGCGGTCAACGTCGAAAGCGGCGAAATCGAATGGGAATACGACGTCCCTGCAAGCGCCACCAACGGCGAGGGACCGAACGGAGTCGCCTACTACGAAGGCAACCTCTACGGCGAGACCAACACCGCCGCCTTCGCGCTCAGCGCGGAAACCGGTGAGAAGGTCTGGGAAACGCCGAACCTCGCCGAAAAAGTGGGCCAGGGCTTCAACATCCAGCCCCAGCCGTTCGAAGGGAAGATCTTCCTCTCGACCTCGGGCCAGCTGAAAGGCGGCATCGCCTACGCGCTCGACGCCAAAACCGGCAAAGTCCTCTGGGAATTCGAAGAGACGAAGGAAAAGAAAGACAAGGAAGCCGGTGGCGAACTCGGTACCGGCGGCGCCTGGAACGCGCCCGCGATCGGGCCGGAAGGCGAAGTCTTCTTCGGCATCGCCAACCCCTACCGGTCGATCGAAACGGCGATCAAGGAACCGACCAAACTGCTCTACAACAACAGCACGGTCTCGCTCGACCAGGAAACGGGCAAGCTGAACTGGTACATGCAGAGCCCCAGCGGTACCAACGACTTCCACGACTGGGACATGCAGGTCGCCCCGATCTACGTCGAAGAAACCAAGGAACCGATGGTCATCGACGCGGGCAAGATGGGCTACGTCTACTCGATGAACCCGAAAACGGGGAGGCTCAACTGGGAAACCCCGGTCGGGATCCACAACGGGCATGACCTGGACGGCCTCCACGCTCTCGAAGGCAAGTTCAAGAAACCGAAGTTGCCCTACGTGTTCTACCCCGGCATCCTCGGTGGCGTCGAGACCAACATGGCGGTCGCCGAAGGCATGGCGTTCGTGCCGATCAACGACCTGCCGTCGAAGTTCAAAACGATCAGCGAACCGATCGCCTCGCAGGAACCGCCCTCCACGGGCAAAGGCGAGATGGTCGCGGTCGACCTGGAAACCGGCGAAATCGCCTGGGAAACCAAACTGCCGTCCTCGGCGTACGGTGACGCGACCTACTCCGAAGGGGTCGTCTACACGACCACCTTCAGCGGTGAAGTCGTCGCGTTCGACGCCAAGACCGGCAAAATTCTCTGGCAGGCGAAGCTCCCCGCGGGCGCCAACTCGCCCGTCGCGATCACGGGTGAATACCTGGTGACCGGGGCCGGGTATCCGGAAGGCAAGGGCGAGACGCCGCAGGTCGTGGCGTTCAAACTCGGCGCCTCCGGCAAACCGGTCGAATCGGAGCTCGCTGCGGGCGGCCCCGAAGAAGCCGCGATCCCGGGCGCCGAAACCGAAGACAAATCCGGTGAGGGTGGCGAAAAAGAAGGCGGTGCCGAAGAAGGCGCCTCCTCGACCCTCGCGGCCGGCGAAGAAACGTTCGACACCAACTGCTCGACCTGCCACACGCTCGCGGCGGCAGGCACGAACGGCACGGTCGGACCGAACCTCGACGAACTGAAGCCGAACCAGGCGCTCGTCGAAAAACAGGTCACCAACGGCGGCGGCGGCATGCCGGCCTTCGGTGAAACCCTCTCGAAAGAAGAAATCAAGAACGTCGCCGAATTCGTGTCCCACTGGGCGGGCAAGAAGCTCACCCCACAACAGGAAAAACTGGCGAAAGAAAACGGCTCCGCCGGCGGTCCGTGATCCACGGGCCCAGGCGAGGTGTTCGACGAAGCGCGCCCGTCGGGCGCGCTTCGTCGTTGTGAGGCCACTTCGATCGGACTTCAGCGCTTCATCGCAGCCAGGCCCACCAGATCCGCGCGAGCATCGCGCAGGGACTTCGCCGGGTCGGAGATCGGTTCGGCGAGGCTTTGGCCTTCGCCGGCGACGGCGTTGTCCTGCTCGACGTTCACGAAGAGGGGGGCGTCCGCCGGCTTCTTCATCACCGCCCGGAAGAGGTCTTCGACCGGCATGTCCCCGGTGTTGAAGGTGGTCCAGACCCAGGGGCCTTCGAAGCCCTGCGGTGGTGTCCGCGCGCGGACGCCGTCCTTGGCGTGGAAGCAGGTTGCGCGCCTCCCGTACTTGAGCGCGGTCGCGATCGGGTCGAACTCGGCATGCATCGTGGTGCCGTCGGGGCGGTGTAGGTCTTGTACAGATCGCGCGCCACGTAGGCCCAGTAGGTGTCGAGCTCGAGCGTCACCCACCGCGGGTCGGTGTTGGCGAGCCAATACTCCATCGAGCGGATCCCCGAGCAGCGCTCGTACTGGCCCTTCGCGTTCTTCGTGCCCGAATCGCGGAGGAAGTCCCAGGGGCGCCAGTGGGCGTGGGCGTAGAGGCGGATCCCGGCGGCCTGCGCCTTCGGCACGCAGCGGTTCCAGTCGTCGATCGCCCGGTCCCAGTCGTCCTTCTGGTTGCTGCACGGCCAGGGGATCGGGTCGACCGAGCCGATGATCGGCGTGTCGAGGGTTTCGGCGAGGCGGATCGTCGCGTCGATCGTCGCCGGGTTGATCCGTCCGTAGTGGCCGGCCGCCTTCAGGTCGTACTCGTCCAGCCACTTCTTGACCAGCCGCGGGGACGGTTCGGCGCCACCCTCGGCATCGGGGTGCTGGCGAAAGGGGGCCGATCGTTCGTTGAAGCCCTCGACGGCGGCATAGCCGGCTTCGGCGAGCGCCTCGAAGACCTGGCGCAATCCGGTCGGCAGCGTCGGGTAGTCGCCAGGGGCGCGGGTGATGGCGTCGCGCACGGTGTAGAGCTGGATCCCGCGCCTCTCGCGGGGGATCAGGCCACCTTCCTCGCCGGCGTCCGCGACGTCGGTCGTCTCGTCGCCGCCACCGCCGCAGGCCAGATTCGGGAGGGCGAGCGCGGCCGCCGCCGCCCCCGCGCCGACCCCGATCAGGCCGCGTCTGCTGAGCCGCCCACCGGCGTCATCCGCCATGCCTTCATGTTAGGAGGCCGGGCGCGATCGACCCGTCAGTCGTCGAGCTTTTCGCGCCGGGGCGGCCGGCCGGCGTTCTCCACTTCGGGGTCCTGCTCGAGCGGCGGTTCGCTGGTGCTCTCGGCGCCGGTCGGGGGATGGGGCGCCTCGCCGAACGGGGCGCCGTCGGGATCGACCGGGTCGCGCGGATCCTCGCGGGTGTCGTAGGGGTCCGGGCTCTCGGTCGTGTCCGGGTCGTCGACAACCGGGTTGTTCAGCGCGTGGTGGGGGTCTTTGCCGCCGGTGACCTTGCCCGGTTCCGTCTCCGCTTGCGGCGGCGCGTCGGTGCCGGTCGCCGCCGGTTTGACCGCTTTCGGTTTGACCGCTTTCGGTTTGGCGGGTTTCGGTTTCGGGACGGGTTTCTCCTCGGCGCCAGGCGGGGCCGACGGCGTTTCGGCGATCGGGTCGGCGTTCGCGTCGGCGTCGGCGTCATCGGCATGACGAAAGACCCGCTTGGCGACCGATCCGCCGACCGCCACGGCACCCGTCCCTGCCGTCGTCACGATCACCCAGGTGCGCTTGGTGGCGCCCTCGATCAGGCCCTTGCCGGGAAAGTCGGGAACGCTTGGCATGGGCCATTGGTGCCCGCTCGACCCCCGGACCTAAACGCGGTGGACGGAGAAAAGTCGGCGACCGCGGGCCGCTTCGCGGATTCGACCGTCCCCTGATGGGGACTCACGGACATGGAGACCGATCGAAGCGCCTCACGCCTCAAGGAAATCCTCGGCTGGGCAAGCCTCGGGCTCGCCGCGGGTCTGCTCGGCGCGCCTTCGCGCGTCGCCCGACTGATCGGTTTTCCCGATGACGCACGCAGCAGCGCCCTCCTGCGCGCGGTGGGCCTGCGTGAGATGCTGGCCTACGTGCTGATCGAGCGCACCGGACCCGAAGACGCGGGCCCGCTCTGGGTGCGGACCGGCGGCGACGCGATCGATCTCGCTCTGATCGGCGCTTCCTCCCGCCGCGGGGAAGCCGACCGCGGGAGGCTGGCCGTCGCCGCGGCCAACGTCGGCGCGATCGCCGCCCTCGACGCTTACGCGGCGATGCGCCTCGGTCGGTCCACCGGAGCCGCGAACCCCGCCGCCCCGGCCGAGGATCTCGCCGAGGACCCGGCCGGTGAACCCCCTGAGCCCCTCCGCGGCATCGAGGGCGGCTGAGTCGGAGGGATGGGAGCCGACTCGCGGCATCGGGTGGTCGTCGTCGGCGGTGGCTTCGCCGGCCTGAACGCGGTCCGCCGACTCCGCGAGGCGCCGGTCGAGGTGACGCTCGTCGACCGACAGAACTTTCACCTCTTCCAGCCGCTCGCCTACCAGGTGGCGACCGGGGCGCTGGCGAGCGCCGAAGTCGCGGCGCCGTTGCGGGCGGTGCTGAAACGGCAGGCGAACGCCCACGTGGTGTTGGGCACGGTGAAGGCCTTCGACCTCGACGCGCGCGAGGTCGTCCTCGCGGGTCTGCCCGACGGCGAGTCGGAGCGCCGCCTCGCCTACGACACGCTCCTCGTCGCCGCCGGCTCCAACTACTCCTACTTCGGCCACGACGAGTGGCGCGAGTTCGCGCCGGAGCTGAAGTCGATCGGCGGCGCGCTGGCGATCCGCGGGCGGCTCCTCTCGGCCTTCGAGGCGGCGGAGCTCGAGCCCGACCCCGAGCGCCGGCGCGCCTGGCTGACCTTCGCCGTCGTCGGCGCCGGGCCGACCGGGGTCGAGATGGCGGGGCAGATCGCCGAGCTCGCCCGCGACACCTTGCGCGGCGACTTCCGCCACGCGCGACCCGAGCAGGCGCGGATCGTCCTCCTCGACGGCGAGGACCGGGCGCTACCCGCCTTCCCGCCGGGCCTCTCGCGCCACGCCGCGCGCGAGCTCGAAGAGCTGGGCGTCGAGCCCCTTCTGGGACGGATGGTGGTCGACCTGGACGCCGAGTCGGTCACCTGGGAAGAGGAGGGCCGACGGGTGGTGCGGATGCCGACGCGGACCGCGGTCTGGGCGGCGGGCGTGCGTGCCTCCCCGCTGGCGGCGACGCTCGCCGAGGCCGCCGGCGCGGAGGTCGACCGGGCGGGCCGCATCGCCGTCGGCCCCGACCTCAGCGTCCCCGGCCACCCCGAGGTCCTCGCGCTCGGCGACATGGCCAGCGTCCATGGCCCCGACGGCGAGCCCCTGAACCTGCCGGGTCTCGCCCCGGTCGCGATCCAGCAGGGCCGCTATGCCGCTCGCGCGATCGTCGCCCGCCTCGGCGGCGAGGAGCCCCGCCCCTTCCACTACCTCGACAAGGGCAACCTCGCGACCATCGGCCGCTCCAAGGCGGTCGCCGAGCTGCGCGGCGGCATCCACCTCTGGGGCCTGCCCGCCTGGCTGGCCTGGCTGACCGTCCACATCTACTACCTGATCGGCTTCCAGAACCGACTGCTCGTGCTGCTGCGGTGGACGTTCAGCTTCGTGACGAATGGACGGGGGGCGCGGCTGATCGGGCTCGGCGCGAAGATCCCGGAGTCGTAGGACGGGCCGGGCGGGCTCCGGCCGTCCACACCACTTCGGAGCCCCGCAGGCGCCCAGGACGGTGGGGCTTTCGTGAAACAGGGGGCGGGGTCCGTGACGAACTCCGGGGTCCCGTCACGGCGTCAGGGGGCCCAGATGTTGATGGGCCGAAAAGCCACGATATAGCGGGGTTTTCGGCCCATCGACATCGGCCCCTGAGTGGTGGGGAAGCATGGGGGAGGCGGGAGGAAGCGTGGAGTTCCCGAACGTCCGTCGCTCCTCGCGTCCCTCGGGCGTCCCCTGTGAGCACCGCCGCCGGTCCTGCGGTCGTCGACCTCGAGAAGCGCATGATCGCGCCGACGGCGATCGGGAAGACGCTGCCTGGGAAGGTCATATGACCGTTGTGAGGGGTGGTGGGCGGGATTTGTCAGGTTGGGTTGAAAAGCCTTTCCGGGGTACCTGCCCGGCGGATGCGACCCGCCCTTGGAGGAGCGATCCCGGCACGGCCCGGGACGGAGTTCGACGCCGCGCAGCCCGCGCTGAACGGCGATCGGAGCGTGTCCGAAACCGCTTTCGCCCTGGCATCCGACAAACGCCTCGCGCGCCGGGCGGCGGCCGGCGACCCGGAGGCCTTCGCGGCGATCTTCCGCCGCTATCACCGGGACCTCCACCGCTTCTGCGTCGGCATCCTGCGCGAACCCCAGGACGCCGAGGACGCGGTGCAGAACACGATGATCAGGGCGATGCGGGCGCTGCCCGGCGAGCGCCGCGAGATGGAGCTGAAGCCGTGGCTCTACCGGATCGCGCACAACGAGGCGGTCGAACTGCGGCGCCGCGACCGGCCGGTCGAGCAGCTCGCCCCGACGATCGACGACGGCGCCGTCACCGAGGAGGTGGCCGAGCGCGACGCCAAGCTGCACTCGCTCCTCGCCGACATCGCCGACCTGCCCGAGCGCCAGCGCGCCGCGCTGGTGATGCGGGAGGTGAACGGCCTGGGGTTCGGGGAGATCGCCGACGCGCTCGGGACCTCGCCGGGCGCGGTGCGCCAGGCCCTCTACGAGGCGCGCCGCGGCCTCAGCCAGATGGAGCTCGGCCGCGACATGGACTGCGAGTCGGCGATGCGCCAGGTGTCCGACGCCGAAGGCAGGCCCCGCCGCCGCGGCGTCCGCGCACACCTCCGCGGCTGCGCCGGATGCCGTCGCTTCCAAGCCGAGATTTGCGCTCGCAAAGGCTCCCTGGCGGCGATCTCGCCGTTGCCCGGACTGGCCCTGGTCGGCCTGCTGAGAAGCGCGCCCGGCGGCTCCGTCGGGAGCGGCGGCGTCGTCGGGGTCGGCGGGGCCGGCGCAGGTGCGGGCGCGGCCGCCGGAAGCGCCTTGGCCGGCTCCGGGGCAGCGGGCGCCGGGGCGGGCTCGGGCGCCCTCGTCGGCGTCGCGGCTGCGGGTGCCGGTGCCGGATCCGGCGCCTTGGCGGGCGCCGCGGTCACCGCCGGAGGCGGCGCGGGGTTTTTGGCCGGCGTCGGGGCGTCGGGGGCGGCAAAAGCGGGGGTCGGTCTGTTGGCGGCGATCGCGGTCGGGACGGCGACGGTCGATCACGACGCGCTTCTGCGGCACGCCGGACTCGGCTCGTCGAGCGTTCGGCAAGGTCAGGCGGGGGAGTCCGGCGGTGCCGCACGACCTGGTCCCGCGGGACACGCCGGCGGCGCGGTAGGTGCCGCCCTGGCTGACCGTTCGGACCGCGCTTTCGGACGCCACGTGTCCCCGGCTCGCCGGCCTGCTCCAGGGGTCGCCGTCGAAGCGAGCGCCGTCGCGCCCTCGACGGTGGCCGTCGCCGGCACGCTGGATTCGAGCTCGGTCGGCAAGTCCAAGGCGGCCTCCACCGGATCGGCCGTCGGGTCGGCGCCCGTCGAGCAATCGATCTCGGCGGCGCCTGGTCGGCGATCCGCGGTCGCCGCGCCGGAACACGTGGTCGCCGCGAACGCGAACGGCGGGGCCGTCCACGTCGCATCCACGTCCGCGGCCGAGCGGTCGCCGGCGAAGGTGAGTGCCGAGCTCGCGACCCATTCCGAACGCCCGGCGCATACCGCGCACCCCGACAACGCCGGCGACGCGGGGAACGGCGGGCCCGAGGAAACCGGCGCGCACGCCGACACGGCCGCGCACGCGGGAACCCCCGAACACCCCGCGCACCCGGAACACCCCGCGAAGCCCGCCGCGGAAGCGCACGCGACCGAGGCGTCGGTGCCGGTCGACGAAGCGCCGGCCTCCGAGACGACCGAACCACTTCCCGAAGCCGCGACGCCCGCCCCCGTCGCAGCCACCGAAAACGGCAACGGCAATGGCCTTGCCAAAGGGCATGCCAAGCAGGTGGAAGAAGGCGAATGACGACCCTGCCCTGACAAACGAGCCGCCCGGTCCGTTCCAGCACTGAATTCCTTCGGGTTTCTGTTGCAAGCGCGACCGTCGCGGGCGGAGAGGGTGGACCACAGAGAGGACGAGAGGCAATGGCCGAAACGAAAAGCAAAGCCAAAAAAGCGAAACCGAAACCGAAATCGAAAGGCGCGAGATCGAGCTCCTCGAAAGCGAGGTCGGGAGCGAAATCGAGCTCCTCGAAAGCCAAAGCGGGCGCCGCGAGCGCGAAATCGGCGAACGGGAAAGCGGCGGCCGCCTCCGCGAACGGCCACGGTGCCGCCGACTCGGTCAAAGACGCGGTGAGGAGCGGCACGCACGCCGTCGGCCCGGTGGCGAAGAAGGCGGCGCTGCCGCTTCTTGCGACCGGCGCGGCCGCGGCCGGCGCCGCCGCGGTGATCGTCGGCAAAAACGGCCACCACAAGAAGCACAAGGTGCTCGGGGTGCCGATGCCGAAGGGCGCGAAACCGCACATGCCGAAGGTGTCGATGCCGAAGGTCTCGCTGCCGAAGGGCAAAGGCTTGAAGGGCGACGTGCGCCGGGCCGCCGGGGCGGTCACCGACGCGGCCGAGAAAGCCGACCTGATCGGCAAACGGATCAGCCAGGTGGCGAGCTCCGTGCAGGCGGTCGGCAAGGCGACCGACGACGCGGCGAAGAAAAGCTGACCCCCGACCCGAGGGAGATCCCGATGCCTGGCACCGAGGAGAAGGGCGCGGCCGACTACGGCCGCGAAGCCCTCGCCCAGTTCCGCGAGGCCGCCCGCTACGGGGCCCGCGCGCTGGCCGAACGCAAAGCCTCGCGCGGCGGTTCGCGCGGCGCCGGCGGGATCGGCCACGGCCTGGTCGAGAAGGTCCTGCCCGCCTTGGGGGCCGGGACGGGTGACGGCGCCGAGGCCGACGCCGACAGGGGCGAGGGCGACCACCTCTTCGACGCGAGCGCGCCGCTGCCGATCCAGGAGTCGATCGACGTCGCCGTCCCGGTCGCGGCGGTCTTCGACCTCTGCGCGCGCTTCGAGGAGCTGCCGCGCTTCAGCGACCGCATCGACTCGGTCGAGGTCGAAGACGACACCCACCTCACCCTGGCGCTGAAGCTCGGCGGCCGCACCCAAAAGCTGGCGATCGAGATCGTCGGCGAGGAACCGGAAGAGCGCCTCGACTGGGAGGCCGTCGAGGGCGTCTCGCACTCCGGCGTCGTCACCTTCCACCCGCTGGCGCCGCGCCTCACCCGGATGGAGCTGACGATCGAGCAGGACGCCGAGGGCCTGCGCGAGCGCCTTTTGCGCCGCCTCGGCATGCCGGAACGCACCGTGCGCCAGGAGCTCCGCCGCTTCAAGGCCTACGCCGAGCTCTGGGACGAGGCGAACGACTACCGCTCGGCGGACTTCAAGGACCCGGCCTCGGAAGAGCAGCCGGAGCCCGAGGACGGGCAGGAGCCCGAGCCCGACGAGGACTCGGAAGCCGACGAGGAGCCGGAGCCCGACGAGGACGCGGACACCGAAGCGACCTAAACGACGAAAGGAATCCAGATGGCCACCGCAATGCAGCAGCAGCCGTACCGGGGCGGGAGCGGATACGTCGCGCGGAGCTCGTCCAGCGGGCTCTACGACGTGCTCGAGCTGATCCTCGACAAGGGGCTCGTGATCGACGTCTTCGTGCGGGTCTCCCTGATCGGGATCGAGATCCTCACGATCGACGCGCGGATCGTGATCGCGAGCGTCGACACCTACCTGCGCTTCGCCGAGGCGGTCAACCGCCTCGACCTGATGGCGACCGAGACGCAGGGCCTGCCGGAGCTGATGGAGGGCATCACCGAAGGCGGCGCGTCGAGCAAAACCAAAGGCGTGCTGCAGGGCGCCAAAGAGGCCCTCTTCGGCGACGAGGACGAAGGCGACGAAGACGAGGACCAAGGCACCGAGGATGAAGGCGGCGAGGAGCGCGGCGGCGGGTCGACGCGGCGCCGCACCGCGAGCGCGACGACGACCAAACGCCGGCGCCGCAGCGAAGCCTCCGGGTCCGGGTCGAGTCGCAAACGCAAAAGCTGACCGATGGCCGTGGCCGGAAAGAGCGCGAAACCACGCTACGTCTACGGCGTCGTCCGCGGCGGCGGGGCGCCGCCCGCGGTCGCGGGGATCGCCGGCGCCGACCTGGAGCTCGTCGCCGCCGACGACGTGGCGGCGCTGACCAGCGTCGCCCCGGACGCCTACCTGGAGGCGGGCCGCGAGGAGATCTTCGCCCACTCGCGGGTGCTGGAGGCGGCGCTGGAGGGGGGCACGGTGCTGCCGATGCGCTTCGGCGTCGTCCTGCCCGACGCCGACACCCTGCGCGAGCGGCTCCTCGACGAGCACCACGAGGAGCTCGCCGCCCAGCTCGCCGCGATGGACGGCAAGGTCGAGTTCGCGGTGAAGGGGCTCTACGACGAAGCGGCGGTGCTGCGCGAGATCGTCGCCGAGGACCGCGAGGTGGCGCAGCTGCGCGAGGCGATCGCGGGCAAGCCCGAGGCGGCGACCTACTACGAGCGCATCGGGCTCGGCGAGTTGATCGCGAGCGCCTTCGCGGCGCGCGCCGAGCGCGACGCGGCGGCGATCGTCGAGGAGCTCCGCCCGCGGGCGGTCGCGGTCTCCGTCGGTGAGCCGCTCCACGAGCGGATGGCGGTGAACGCCTCGTTCCTGGTCGAGCGCAAGGCGCTCGACCGGTTCGACGCCGCGGTCGAGGCGGTGGGCAAGCGGGAAGCGTCCCGTATGCGCGTCCGCCTCACCGGCCCGCTCCCGCCGCACAGCTTCGTCGAGCTGGAGGTGAGCGCCTGATGGGCCTGTTCAAGGAGCTCGCCCTGCTGCCGGTCGCGCCGCTGCGGGGAACGGTGAAGGTCGCCGAAGTCCTCGCCGACGAGGCCGACCGCCGCCTCTACGACGAGGACAACATCAAACGTGAGCTGATCCAGCTCGAAATCGACGCCGAAGAAGGACGGATCGGCGACGCCGAGCGGGCGAACATGGAGGAGGACCTGATGGAGCGCCTCGCCATCTCCCGCCGTCGGGAGGCCCCCGATGGCTGAGTCGAAAAACGACGACGGGAAAGTGAAGCCGAAAGACGTCGCGGCGCGCGCGATCGAGCAGATGGGGGAGCTGCTCGGCCGGCCGATCGAGGGCGTCACCGGCCTGGAGAAGGACGGCGACGACTGGAAGGTGACGCTCGAGGTGCTGGAGCTGGAGCGCATCCCGAGCACGACCGACGTGCTCGGCAGCTACGAGGTGACGCTCGACGCCGACGGGGAATTGACGGGCGCCCAGCGCACGCGCCGCTTCGCGCGCGGCGAGGCGGGTGAGGGCTGATGGGTCGCGACGCCGTCGCCTACAGCGCCGGCCGCGGCCCGGCGCCCGCGAGCCTTGCCGACATCCTCGAGCGCGTCCTCGACAAAGGCATCGTGATCGCCGGCGACATCCAGATCAACCTGCTCGACATCGAGCTGCTGACGATCAAGGTGCGCCTCTTGATCGCCTCGGTCGAGCGCGCCCAGGAGATGGGCATCAACTGGTGGGAGAGCGACCCGAAGCTCTCCAGCCGCGCCAAGGAGCTGGAAGAGGAGAACGACGACCTGCGCGCCCGGCTGGAGCGGCTCGAGGAGGTCGCCGGGCTGCCCGCGCCGCGGCCCGGCGAGGAGGTCGAAGTGAAAACGCGGCGCCGCGAAGTGGTGGAGGAGGTCGACGACGAGGAGGGCGGCGGTGGCGGGCGGTGACCTCGACGCCGCGATCGAGAGGCTGGCGAGCGAGCTGGCCCCGCGACTGATCGCCGAGGCCCGCGAGGAGGCGGTGGCCGAGGTGCGTGCCGAGCTCGCGCACCGACTCACCCGCGAGCTGCTGCGGCGTTGCGGGGACCCGATGGCGGGCGAGGCGAGCGCCGGCGAGCCGCGCGCGGAGACCGGGCCCGACCACGACCGCCCGCCGCGCCAGGAGCCCGCCGAGCCGCCGCCCGCTCCCCACCCGCTCGCAGAGCACGCGCGCCGCGAGGCGACCGGCCACTACGTGTACGGGGTCGTCGCCGCCGACGCGCCGGAGGTGGCCGGCCTGGTCGGCGTCGAGCCGAGCTCGCCGGTCGCGCGGATCGAGGACGGCGGGCTGGCGGCGCTCGTCAGCGAGGTGCCGCTGGCGGAGTTCGACGAGGAGTCGCTGCGCGAGAACCTGAACGACGTCGCCTGGCTGGAGGAGAAAGCGCGCGCCCACGAGGGCGTGCTCGAGGCGACGCTCGCCGCCGGCCCGGTCGTGCCGCTGCGTCTCTGCACCGTCTTCACCGGCGCCGACCAGGTCCGCGCGATGCTCGACCGCGAGCACGGCGTCCTCGCCGACGCGCTGGCCCGCCTCGACGGCAAGGCCGAGTGGGGCGTCAAGGCCTACGCCGACCGCGACGCGGCCGAGCGCGAGGCCCTGCGCCGCACCGACGACGGCGTGGCGCGCGCGGCCGCGGGCGCCGTCTCCGCCGGCACCGCCTACATGAACCGCCGCCGGCGCGAGGCGCGCGCCCGCGAGGAGGTCGAGGAGATCGTCGACGAGTGGGCCCGCGCGATCCACCGCCGCCTCGCCGCGGTCGCCGCCGAGGCGCTGCTGAACCCGCTGCAGCGACCCGAGCTGAGCGGCCACGACGGCGAGATGATCCTGAACGGCGTCTACCTGGTCGCAGGCGCCGAGGTGCCCGCCTTCCGCGCCGCGGTCGAGGGACTGGCGGAGGAGTTCGACCGCCGCGGGGTCGAGGTGCAGCTGACCGGCCCCTGGCCCGCCTACAACTTCGTCAAGGGCTCGATCGAGGCGGCGCGGTGAACGAGCGGCCGCGGCGCACCCACCACGTCTCGCTGCTCGACCTGGTCGACCGGCTGCTCGACGGGGGAGTCGTCATCGGCGGCGACATCACCCTCGCCGTCGCCGACGTCGACCTCGTCTACGTCGGCCTGCGGGCGCTGATCGGCTCGGTGGAGACGATCGAACGCGACCTCGGCGTCGCGCTCACGGCCTCCGGTCCGGTCCTGGAAAGGGACGCGCTGTGAACGAGTCCCTGCTCTACATATACGGGGTCGTCGACGAGGTGCCGGCGGAGCTCGGCCGCGGCCTGGACGACGTGCCGCTGCGGGCGATCGCCGTCGGCCCGGTGGCGGCGATCGTCGGCGAGCGCGAGGGGGCGCCGGAGGCCGACGAGGAAGGATTCTGGCGGCACGAGGAGGTGGTCGAGCGGCTGATGGAGGACGCCGTCGTCCTGCCGCTCCGCTTCGGCACGACGCTCCGCGACGACGCGGCGGTCGAGGCGCTGTTGCGCTCCCGCGGCGAGGAGTTCGCCGAGCTGCTGGACGAGGTTCGCGACGCGGTCGAGCTGAGCGTGCGCGCCGAGCTGCCGGCGCCGGCGGTGCCGACCCCGATGCGCGGCGGCGCCACCGACACGGCCCTCGACGGCGCCGAGTACATGCGCGAGCGCGGGCGTCTCCTGCGCTACCGCGACCGGGCGAGCGAGGTGCTGCACGAGTCGCTGACCGCGCTCTCGCGCCGCTCGCTGCTGCTCGCCGGC
>DASZUW010000086.1:0-7626 GCA_035547475.1 Solirubrobacterales bacterium | reverse complement strand
GCAGGGCTTGGAGGCGGCGGTGCTGTGCCTGGCGTTCCGCGGCTTGCTGCTCGTCCTGGGTACGCCCGGCCGCACCCAGCAGCAGCGCCTTCGTCTCCGTGGCGGCGTCCCGATCGACGGCGAGCAGCGCGGCGACGAGGGCGTCGACGGCGGCCCGCTGCTCGGGGAGGAGGCGCGGCGGCGCGGCGGCGGCGCGCAGGCCGGAGGCGGCGGGCGCGCGGCGGACGCTCGAGTCGCGGGTCGCGATCAGCCCGCGCGCGGCGAGGCGCCGCAACGTCGCCCGCTCCGCCCCGACCGTGGCGGCCAGCCGCGGCGCCGAGGCCTCGCCGCCCTCCGCCAGCGCCTCCAGCACCGCGCGCTGCTTCACGCCGAGCCGCTCGCCGCCCTCCAGCGCCGCCTCGCCGGCCGGGGTGATCTCCGCCCGCAGCTCGGTCTTCGCCCGCACGGTCCGTCCGGCGCGCCCGGTCCCGGTCCCCGGCGGCAGCACCAGCGAGAGCCCCCGCGAGGGCGTCGAGCAGTACTCGCGCGCCACCCAGAGCCCGAGCTCCACCAGCTCCGGCGAGGCGCCCGCCTCCAGCGCCTCGATCGGCTCGGCGAGCCGCTCCGGCGCGAGGTCGGAGGTCTCGGCAACCTCGACGACGACGCCGAGCAGCCGCCGCGGCCCGAACGGCACCCGCACCAGCGAGCCGACGTCGAGCCCCTCCATCGCCGCCGGCCTCAGGTAGTCGAACGGGCCCCGCAGCGCGCGGGCGGTGGTGAGCGGCTCGACCTTGAGGATCGCCATCGCGCCCGAGGTTATGGATAGCCGGGGACGCGCGCCGCCGCCCCGCTCCCCGACTGGCCGGCGTCGCCCGCACCGCTTATGCTGGCCCCGGTGAGCATCAACCTCAGCGAGGGCGAGCAGATCATCTTCCAGGGACACCCCTCCTGGCGGGCGATCCTCGGCTTCTACCTGAAAGGCGTCGCGATCGCGATCGTCCTCGGGATCGTCGCCGCCCTCCTCTCCGGCGCGGCGACCGTCTTCGTCGTCGTCCTCGTCGTGCTGGCGCTGACGCTCTTGATCGGCTTCCTCAAACGCTGGGCGACGGTCTACACGATCACCACCCGGCGCCTGAACATCAGGCGCGGCATCGTCTCCCGCGAGATCCAGGAGACGCGCCTGGAGCGCGTCCAGAACGTCAACACGAGCCAGTCGGTGTACCAGCGCCTGATGCGGATCGGCGACGTGGACTTCGACACCGCCGCCAGCGGCGGCGACTACGACTTCATCTTCTACGGCGTCGCCGACCCCGAGGACGTCGTCCACGCCGTGGACCAGGCGACCGGCCCGGGCGCCGCGGGCAGCCACGGCCTGGGCGAGCCCCAGGCGCCCGGCGTCTAGAGCACTTGCCGGATCCGGCGCAGGACGCTGGTCACTTCGTCCGCCGCGTGGGTGATCTGCCAGTGGGTGAAGCGGAGGACGCGGAATCCCGCGGCGGTGTGCTTCTGGTCGCGTTTGGCGGCGCGGGCCTGCTGCGCCGGGGTGCGGTGATAACGGAGCCCGTCGGTCTCGACGACCAGGCCGTGGTCGGGGAAGAAGAAGTCGGTCTCGTAGCCGAGGACCCAGTGTTTGGTGAGCGGCAAGGGGAAGCCGGCGGCGAGCACCAGCGGACGGAAGAGGATCTCCAGGTCGGAGTCCGAGAGCCGGAACGTGTGGCGGTCGAGCATCGTCCGCAGTGTCCGGACCCCCGGCATGCCGCCGTAGGAGTCGAGCGCGCGCCGCAGCGCCTCGGGGTCGATCAGGTCGAGCTTGTCGGCCTCGTTCACCGCCCGCTCCAGGCGGAGCGGCTTCAGTTCCGTCGCGAGGTCGATCAGCGTCTGGACCACGCTGGTCACCGGAATCCCGCGGCGGACGACGACCGATCTGGCATCGAGGGCGGGGCGCGCGCGGACCTTGATCCCCTGCCGGGTGATCTTGCTTCTCCGCCGGATGGAGACGTCGATCCGATTCTCCTCCTCGTGGCCGATCCCCCACAGCTCCGCCGCGCTCCGATGGCTCAGCGCCGCGCCGTCCCCGCAGGCAAGGACGGCCGCCATCCACCGTCCGTACGGCGTCAGCTCCGGGCGTCCCACGGCATAGACGCCGGGCGAGACCAGGTGGAGGCGCCCGCTGGCGAGCCGGTGCTCGATGCTCCTCGGTCCGAACCCAAGCTCTAGTAGCGCTGCACGCGTCACCACCCCGTGCTGACGGCGGACCATCTGCCATGCCGCCCGGTCACGCGCTGCGTGTATCGACCCCACCATGGTGTGGTCAAGCCACGCAGCGCCGGCTTCTCTCCCCCCTCGCCGGAGGGAGAAGGCGGATTATGCGGCGGCGGCCTCGGCGCCGGCGGCCGCCTTCAGGGCCTCGGCGCGGTCGGTCCGCTCCCAGGTGAACTCGGGCTCTTCGCGGCCGAAGTGGCCGTAGGCCGCCGTCTTCTGGAAGATCGGGCGGTGGAGGTCGAGGTACTGGCGGAAGGCGCCGGGGCGCATGTCGAACTCGGCTTCGACGAGCTGGGCGATGCGCTGGTCGGAGAGCTTGCCGGTGCCGAAGGTCTCGACCATGAGGGAGACCGGGTGGGCGACGCCGATCGCGTAGGCGACCTGGACCTCGCACCGGTCGGCGAGGCCCGCGGCGACCACGTTCTTGGCCACGTAACGGGCCGCGTAGGCGGCGGAGCGGTCGACCTTCGACGGGTCCTTGCCGGAGAAGGCGCCGCCGCCGTGGCGGGCCATGCCGCCGTAGCTGTCGACGATGATCTTGCGGCCGGTTAGGCCCGCGTCGCCGACCGGGCCGCCGATCACGAACTTGCCGGTCGGGTTGACCAGGAAGCTCTCGCGCAGCGCGCCCTCGTCGTACATCCCGGGGACCTCGGAGGCCAGCACCGGCATGATCACGTGCTCCCAGAGGTCGGGGCGGATCGTGCCCTGCGAGTCGACGCCCTCGTCGTGCTGGGTGGAGATCAGGAGCCTCTCGACCGCGGTCGGCCGGCCGTCGGCGTAACGGACGGTGACCTGGGTCTTGCCGTCCGGGCCGAGGTAGGCGAGCGTGCCGTCCTTGCGGACCGCGGAGAGCCGTTCGGCGAAGCGGTGCGCGAGGTGGATCGGCATCGGCATCAGCGCCTCGGTCTCGTTCGACGCGTAGCCGAACATCATCCCCTGGTCGCCGGCGCCCGCGATGTCGAGCTCGTCCTCGTCGCCCGGGTCGACGCGCGTCTCGTAGGCGTGGTCGACGCCCTGCGCGATGTCGGGGCTCTGCTTGTCGATCGAGGTCAGGACCGAGATGTGGTCGCAGTCGAAGCCGTACCTCGCGTCGTAGCCGATCTTCCGCACCGTCTCGCGGACGATTTCCGGGATGTCCACGTAGGTGTCGGTGGTGATCTCACCGGAGACGACCGCCATCCCGGTGTTGACCAGCGTCTCGCAGGCGACGCGCCCGCCCGCGTCCGCGGCGAGGATCGCGTCGAGGACGCCGTCGGAGATCTGGTCGGCGACCTTGTCGGGGTGCCCCTCGGTCACCGACTCGGACGTGAAGAGGTGCTCGCCCTCGGCGAGTGGCTTGGAAGTCGGCATCGTGGAAGCGTAGACGAAACCCGGGCGATCCCTATCGGGAGCGCCCACGGCGGCCCGAACGGGGAACGAAGTCGATCACGAGCGGCACGCCCTCCAGCCCGTAGGCCTCGCGCATGCGGTTCTCCAGGTGGTAGGCCCAGTCGCGGCCGATCAGCTTGCGGTCGTTGACCTGGATCGCGATCCGCGGCGGGCTCTCCCCCACCTGCGCCGCGTAGTAGAGCCGCAGGCGCCGGCCGCGCCGCGCCGGCGGCGGCGTCTTGGCGACGACTTCGGCGACGAACTTGTTCAGCTCCGGCGTCGGGATGCGGGAGGCGGCGCGATCGGCGAGCCGCAGCGCCTTCGGCAGCAACGTGCCGACGTTGCGCCCACGGGTCGCGCTGGCGGTGATGACGGCGGGCCGCAGCCGCAATTTGCGCCCGACGCGGAGCCGCGCGTCGTCGATGTCGGTCTCGCCGATGTCCCACTTGTTCAGCACGAGCAGCGTCGCGCAGCCCGCCCGCATCGCCATCTCGGCGATCCGCAGGTCCTCCGCGGTCACCCCGTCGGCGGCGTCGCAGACGACGATCGCCACGTCGGCACGCCCCACCGCCCGTTCGGAGCGCAGCTGCGCGTAGTAATCGACGGTCCCCGCGACCTTGGCGCGCCGCCGCAGCCCGGCGGTGTCGACCAGGATCACCCGGCGCCCCTCGACCTCGAGCTCGGTGTCGATCGCGTCGCGGGTCGTCCCCGCGATGTCGGAGACGATCACCCGGTCGGAGCCGAGGAAGGCGTTCACCAGCGAGGACTTGCCGACGTTCGGCCGCCCGATCACGGCGACGCGGACCGCGTCGTCGGGCTCCTCCTCCCCCGCCGAGTCGCCGAGCGCGGCGACGAGCGCGTCCAGCAGGTCCCCCGTGCCGAGCCCGTGCGTCGCCGAGACGGCGAGCGGATCGCCGAGCCCGAGCGCATGGAACTCGGCGGTCGCCGCGTAGTCGTCGGGACGGTCGGCCTTGTTGACGACGACGAGCACCGGCACCTCGGCGCCGCGCAGCGTGCGGGCGAGCTCGGCGTCCCCGGCGCGCAGCCCGGCGCGGGCGTCGACGACGAGCAGGATCGCGTCGGCCGCGGCCATCGCCAGGCGCGCCTGCGCCTGCACGTCGCGGGCGAGCTCCGCCTCGTCCTCGAGGTCGATCCCGCCGGTGTCGACGAGCTCGAGGCGCACCCCGTTCCACTCGGTGGCGAGGCGCTTGCGGTCCCGCGTGACGCCGGGCTCGGGCGCGGTGACCGCCTCGGTGCCGCCGACCAGGCGGTTGACGAGCGTGGACTTGCCGACGTTCGGGAAGCCGACGACGGCGACGGTGGCGCTCAAGCGAGGCCCCGCTCGCGGGCCAGGGCGACGACGCGGGCCACGACCTCGTCGAGGCCGAGCCGCGTCGTGTCGAGCTCCACCGCGTCCGCCGCGGCGCGCAGCGCGCCGTGCTCGCGTGCCGTGTCGCGGGCGTCGCGGCGCCGCTGGGCGGCGAGCACGGTCTCGACCTCCTCCCCGGTCTCGGCGGCGCGCCGGCGCGCCCGCTCCTCGTCCGCTGCCGTGAGGAAGACCTTGAGCGGCGCCTCGGGGCTGACGACGGTGCCGATGTCGCGCCCCTCGGCGACGTAGGAGCCCGCCGCGATCAGCTCGCGCTGGCGCTCCACCATCGCCTCCCGCACGGCCGGGTGCACCGACACCCGCGAGGCGTCGGCGCTCACCGAGGGCGTACGGATCGCGGCGCTCACGTCGCGGCCGCCGAGCAGGACCCGCGGCCCGTCGAAGGCGATCTCCAGGCCCGCCGCGAGCGGCCCGAGCGCCGCCGCGTCGTCGGGGTCGATCCCGGCCTCCGCCGCCGCCAGCGCCACGCTGCGGTACATCGCCCCCGAGTCGAGGTAGGTGAAGCCGAGCTGCGCCGCGACGGCGCGGGCGACGGTTGACTTGCCGGCCCCGGCGGGGCCGTCGATCGCGATCACCATGGCGGCAGCGTACGGGTCGGCGGGGTCCGGCGCGCGCCGCTCGGGGGCGGTGCCCTCAGTGGACCGGGTCGCGGAGCGGCGGTCCGTGCTGGAGCGAGGTGAGGTCGACCTCGAAGCCCGGGTAGCTGACCGCGGCGGCGGCCATGTCGGCGACCTCGACCCCGTCGCGCGACGCCGCCCCGGCGATCGCGCCGAGCATCGCGATGCGGTGGTCGCCGTGGGAGTCGATCGCGCCGCCCCGCAGCCCGCCGGTGCCCTCGATCACCATGCCGTCGTCGGTCGCCTCGACCGCGCCCCCGAGCGCCCGCAGCGCGGCGGTCACGGTCGCGATCCGGTCGGACTCCTTGCGCCGCAGCTCGGCCGCGTCGCGGATCGTCGTCGTCCCCTCCGCGAAGCAGGCGGCGAGCGCGACGAGCGGCAGCTCGTCGATCGCCAGCGGCACGTCGGCGCCGCCGACCTCGCAGCCGCGCAGCTCGGAGTGGCCGACGCGCACGTCGCCGATCGGCTCGCCGCCCGCCTCGCCCTTCGGCGCGATCTCGATCGCGGCCGCGCCCATGCGCTCGAGGATCGCCAGGAGTCCGGTGCGCGTCGGGTTCAGGCCGACGTCGCGCAGGAGCACGTCGGAGCCGGGGACGACCGTCGCCGCGAGGATGAAGAACGCCGCCGAGGAGAAGTCGGCGGGGACGACGATCCGCCCCGGTTCGAGGCGCTCGGCGGGCGTGGCGACGACGGCGTCGCCCTCGCGGCGCACCGCCGCGCCGGCGGCGGCGAGCATGCGCTCGGTGTGGTCGCGGGTCGGCAGCGGCTCGACCACCCGCGTCTCGCCGTCGGCGAGGAGCGCGGCGAAGAGCACGCAGGACTTGACCTGGGCGCTCGCCACCGGCAGCTCGTAGGTGATCCCGTGGAGCGGCGCCGCCTCCACGGTGAGCGGCGGCAGGCGGTCCTCGCGGGCCGCGAGCCGCGCGCCCATGCGGCGCAGCGGCGCGGCGACGCGGTCGACCGGCCGGCGGCGGATCGAGTCGTCGCCGTCCAGGGTCCAGCGGCCCTCGGGCTGACCCGCGAGCCACCCGGGCAAGAGGCGCAGCAGCGTCCCCGCGTTGCCGACGTCGATCGCCGCCGAGCGCGCGCCGCGCAGCCCGACCCCGGCGATCCGCAGGCTCGAGGCGCCGAGCCCGTCGGTCCCTTCGACCACGGTCGTGACGATGTCCTCGCAGACCAGCCGCGCGCCGAGCGCCTGCACCGCCTCGAGGGTCGAGCGGGTGTCGGCGGCGTCGAGGTAGCCGACGACCTCGGTCTCCCCCTCGCCCATCGCGGCGATCATCGCCGCGCGGTGGGAGATCGACTTGTCGGCGGGCGGCCGGAGGGCGCCGCGCAGGGCGCCGAGCGGCCTGAAGCTCGTCCGGTCGGTCATCGCCCGCGACGCTATCTATCCGCCCGCCCCGACGACGGTGACGCCGTGGCCGAGCGCGCGGACGAGCGCGGCGCCGCGCTCGGCCTGCTCCTCGCCCGCCAGCCACAGCGAGACCGCCCCGGAGGTCATGTCGGAGGCCGGGTGCAGGGCCATGTCCTCGATGTTCACGCCCGCCTCGCCGAGCGCCAGCGCCAGCCGCGCCATCGTCCCCGGCTTGTTGGCGACGATCACCCGCAGCTCGTACAGCGGCCCGTCGGGGCGCTCGGCTTCCAGCAGGCGACGGCGGTCCTCGCCGGCCGCCGCGTGCCAGGCGGCGATCGCCTCGCGCTCGCCGGAGCGGATCAGCGCCGCCGCCGCGTCGAGGCGCCGCGCCACCGCCTCGACCGAGTCGGCGATCGCCTCGCGGTTGGAGGCGAAGATGTCGGCCCAGATGCCCGGGTACGAGCCCGCGACGCGGGTCGCGTCGCGGAAGCACGGGCCGACTTCGGGCGGATGCTCGTCGGCGCCCAGGTCCGCCGCCGCCGCGGCGACGAGGGCGTTGGCGACCGCGTGCGGCATGCCGCTGACGGTCGCCATCAGGTGGTCGTGGCGGGCCGGGTCGATCGCCTGGGGACGGGCGCCGAGCCCCGCCACGGCACGCT
>DASZUW010000085.1:0-1546 GCA_035547475.1 Solirubrobacterales bacterium | reverse complement strand
CACCGCCAGCACCTCCTCGCCGCGGACTTCGTCCGGGACCCCGATCACGGCGCACTCCAGCACGCCGGAGTGCTCGTAGATGACCTCCTCGATCTCCCGCGGATAGATGTTCTCGCCGCCGCGGATGATCATGTCCTTGGTGCGGTCGACGAGGAAGAAGTAGCCGTCCTCGTCGCGATAGCCGACATCGCCGGTGTGGACCCAGCCGTCGACCATCGTCTCGGCGTTGGCGTCGGGGCGCTTGTAGTAGCCGTGCATCATGTTCGGGCCGCGGAAGCAGACTTCGCCCGCCGTCCCGTCGGGCACCGGCTCGCCGCGCTCGTCGACGATCCGCACCTCCTGCGCCCGCGTCGGCAGGCCCACCGAGCCGATCTTGCGCGGCCCGGTGAACGGGTTGATCGTCGTGCAGCAGGTGCCCTCGGTGAGCCCGTAGCCCTCCATGATCTTCAGCCCGAACTTCTCCTCGAAGCGACGAAAGAGCGCGGGTGAGAGCGGCGCCGCGCCGCAGATCACGAAGCGCAGCGAGTTCGATTCGGCCTCGTCGGCGCCGGGCGCGTGCAGGAGCGCGGCGAGCATCGTCGGCACCGAGGAGAAGGTGACCGGTTCGAAGCGCGCGACGTCGGCCCAGAAGCGGGAGGCGCTGAAGCGCTCCCACATCGCCACCTGGGCACCGAGGACGAGCGGGATCACGGTGGTCACCAGCTGCGCGTTGACGTGGAAGAGGGGCAGCACCATCCCCAGCGTGTCGCCGCGGGAGATCGGCAGTGGCTCGCCCAGCTGCCAGGCGTTGGCCAGGAAGTTGCCGTGGCCGAGCATCGCCCCCTTCGGGCGACCGGTGGTGCCGGAGGTGTAGACGAGCGAGCAGAGGTCGCCGGGGCCGACGGCGGCGTGGTCGCCGACGCTCCCGCGACCGCGCAGGGGCGCCGCCGGGTCCGCGCCATCTACGGCGACGATCTCGCGCAAGGCCGGCAGCTCGTCGCGGTGGCCCTCCAGCCCGGCGGCGGCCTCGGCGGTGCAGACGACGACCACCGCTTCGGAGTCGGAGAGGATGCCGACCGCCTCACGCGCGGTCAGCGCCGGGTTGACCGGGTTGAAGACCGCCCCGAGCCAGAGGATCGCCCACCAGACCTCGAGGTAGTGCGGGCTGTTCGGCAACACGACCCCGACCACGTCGCCCGGGCCCACCCCCAGCTCCCGCAGTCCCGCCGCCACCTCGGTCACCTGCGCGTGGAACTCGCCGTAGGTCCACTCCCGCTCGGCGTCGCGGACGAACCGCTCCCCGCCGATCTCGCCCGCGCGCGTGGCGAGCAGCTGCGGCAGGCTCTCGAAGTCGGTCTGCAGTGCCCGGTACATCGAAAGGGACCATTTCATCCGGGGGCGGCGGCGTGGGACGGGGGCGGGCAGGCTCTTTGTTGCTCTCACAGGGACGCCGGCCGGTGCATCGGGGCCTCGCGTGGTCCGACGGCGCCCGAGCGGTCAGGGATCTGCGTGGTTCCTTATGGGCACATCGTGACCATCTCGAACCACGGAAGGTCCCGAGGGCCGA
>DASZUW010000084.1:0-9823 GCA_035547475.1 Solirubrobacterales bacterium | reverse complement strand
GGCGCCGCGCAGCGCCGGCGCCAGCGCCGCGATCATCGCCGGCGCGTCCTTGTCGGCGAGGATCGCCAGGCAGGCGACGACCGGGCGCCCGTCGGCGATCGTCGGCAGGGCCTCGACCAGGGCCGCCGCGCCGTCAGGGTTGTGGGCGGCGTCGACGTAGGTGGGCGGGTGCTCGCCGACCATCTCCAGGCGCCCGGGGACGCGGAGCCCGGCGGCGACCGCCGCGACCCGCTCCGGGTCGACCTCGCCGAGGAACACCTCGGCGGCCGCGGTGGCGAGGGCGAAGTTCCGCCGCTGGAAGGGACCTGTGGCGGCGAGCTCGACCCCCGGCCCGGGGTCCTCGGGGGCGACGAGGAGCGTCGCGCCGCGCTCGGCCGCGATCCGTCCGGCGAGCTCGCGGACCGGTGCCGAGACCCGTCCCAGGACGAGCGTCGAGCCGTCTTTTACCACCGCGAGCTTCTCGGCCGCGATCTCGAGCTCGGTCTCCCCCAGCCACTCCGTGTGGTCGAGGCCGACCGAGGTGAGGACCGTGACCCGCGAGGGGATCGTGTTGGTGGCGTCGAGCCGGCCGCCGAGGCCCGCCTCGATCGCCGCCGCCTTCACCCGCGCGCGGGCGAGGGCGACGAACGTCGCCGCGGTCGCCGCCTCGAACTCGGTCACCACCTCCCCCTCCTCCAGCGTCCGGTTCACGCCCGCGGCGGCCGCCGCCACCTGGGCGACGGCTTCCGCCCACGCCTCCGGCGCGACCTCCTCGCCGCGGATCAGCGTGCGCTCGGTCCAGCGGGTGGTGTGCGGGGACAGGCAGGCGCCGGAGGGCACCCCGTGGGCTTCCAGCAGCGCCGCGACCATCCGCGTCACCGAGGACTTGCCGGTGGTGCCGACGACGTGGACGGAGGCGAAGCGGCGCTGCGGCAGGCCGAGCGCCGTCGTCAGCTTCCACATCCGCTCGAGGCCAAGCTTCCAGCCGACCGCCTCCAGCGAGTCGAGGTAGTCGTCTGGGTCAAAGCCCTGGGGGAGCGGTTCTGTGGGCAGGGGCACGGCTAGCCGAGCTCGGCGAGTTCCGCCCGATAGCGCTCGAGCTTGCCGCGCTCTTCCTCGACCACGATCGGCGGCGCCTTGGCGACGAAGCCCTCGTTGGCGAGTTTGCGCTCCGCCCGCTGGATCTCCGCGCCGAGCTCCTCGCGGCGCTTGGCCAGCCGCTCGCCCACCGCCTCGGCGTCGAGCTCCGCGGAGGCGAGCACGCGCACCGGGCCGACCGAGGCCACCGGCTCGGAGCCGACCCCGTCGAAGGCGAAGCGCGAGAGCCGGGCGACGAACTCCGCCGGCGCCATCCCGTCGATCACCGCGGGGAGCACCGCCTTCGCGGGCACGCCGACGAGGTCGCGCCAGGCGCGCAGGCGACGGGTCAGCGCGATGCCCTCGGCGATCTCCGCCTCGGCCTCCTCGTCGAAGCGCGCCTCGTCGGCGACCGGGAAGGCGTGCACCGCGAGGTGGCCGTCGCGGGCCGGATGGAACGACCAGATCTCCTCGGTGACGAACGGCATCGTCGGGTGCAGCAGCGCCAGCACCCGCTCCAACGCGTAAAGGAGCGTCGCCGAGACGTCCTCCTCGCCCTCGTAGAGGCGCGGCTTGACGATCTCCAGGTACCAGTCGCAGAGCTCGCCGTAGACGAAGCCGTAGCACTCCTGCACGGCGTGGGCGAAGTCGAAGGCCTCGAGCTTCTCGGTCACCGAGGCGATCGTCTTCTCCAGCCGCGAGAGGAGCCAGCGGTCCTCGATCCGGGCGGCGCGCGGCGCGGGCTCCACCTCGGCCGCGTTCAGCAAGATCAACCGGCCGGCGTTCCAGAGCTTGTTCGCGAGGTCGGAGCCCTGCTCCACCTTCGCGTCGGAGTAGCGCACGTCCTGGGTCGAGGACATCGCCAGCAGGCCGAAGCGCAGCGCGTCGGCGCCCCGCGCGTCGATCTCCTCCAGCGGGTCGATCCCGGTGCCGAGACTCTTCGACATCCGCCGCCCGTCGCGCGCCTGGATCACCGAGTGGACGTAGACGTCCTGGAAGGGGATCTCGCCGGTGAACTCGATCCCCATCATCACCATCCGCGCGACCCAGAGGAAGAGGATGTCGCGCGCCGTGGTCAGGAAGCTGGTCGGGTAGAAGGCGCGCAGGTCGGGCGTCTCGTCGGGCCAGCCGAGCGTCGCGAACGGCCAGAGCGCCGAGCTGAACCAGGTGTCGAGCACGTCCTCCTCCTGGCGCAGCGCCGTCCCCTCGCAGGCCGGACAACGCTCCGGCTCCTCCTCGACCACGATCGTCTCCTCGCAGTCGCCGCAGTACCAGACCGGGATCCGGTGCCCCCACCAGAGCTGCCGCGAGACGCACCAGGGGCGGATGTTCCGCATCCATTCGAGGTAGACGCGCTTCCACTGCTCCGGTTCGATCCGCACCTCGTCGCGCTCGACCACCTCGATTGCAGGCTTCGCCAGCTCGTCCATCCGGCAGAACCACTGGAGGGAGATCAGCGGCTCGATCCGCTCGCCGGAGCGGTGGCTGAAGGGCACCGCGTGGGTGTAGGGCTGCTCGTCGCGCAGGAGGCCCTCCTCGCGCAGGCGCGCGGCGACGGCGCGACGGGCCTCCGCCACGCTCATGCCCTCGAACTCGCCAGCCTGCTCGTTCAGCCGGCCGTCGGGACCGATGACGCTGATCTCCTCGAGCCCGTGGCGGCGGCCGATCTCAAAATCGTTGACGTCGTGGCCGGGAGTGATCTTCAGCGCGCCGGTGCCGAACTCCGGGTCGACGTGGTCGTCGGCGATGATCGGCAGCCGGCGGCCGACCAGCGGCAGCGTGCAGAACTTGCCGACGAGGTCGGCATAGCGCTCGTCCGCGGGGTTCACGGCGACGGCGGTGTCGGCGAGCATCGTCTCCGGGCGCACGGTGGCGACGGTGAGCACGCGATCGATCCCCTCGACCGGATAATCGATCGAGAACAGCGAGTCGGTCACCTCGCGGTTCTCCACCTCGAGGTCGGAGATCACCGACCGCGACCCCGGGTCCCAGTTGACCATGTAGTTGTCGCGGTAGATGTAGCCCTTGTCGTAGAGGTGCTTGAAGACCTTGTGGACGGCGCGGACGTAGCTGGGGTCGAGGGTGAAGCGCTCCCGCTCGTAGTCGCAGGAGGCCCCCAGGCGCTTCAGCTGCTCGACGATCTGCGAGCCGTACTCCTCCTTCCAGGCCCAGGCCCGCTCCATGAACCGCTCGCGGCCGAGGTCGTGGCGGGAGACGCCTTCGGCGCGCAGCTCGCGCTCGAGCACGGCGTGGACGGCGATGCTGGCGTGGTCGGTGCCCAGCAGCCACAGCGTGTTGCGCCCCCGCATCCGGTTCATGCGCACGAGCGCGTCCTGCATCGAGCCGTTCAGCGCGTGGCCCATGTGCAGGGCGCCGGTCACGTTCGGCGGCGGGATCGAGACGGAGAAGTTCTCCCCCGGCGTCCCGGTCGGCTCGGGGTGGAAATAGCCGCCCTCCATCCATTCGTCGAAGACGCGCGCCTCGACCTCCCGCGGTTCGTAGCGGGTGCTCTGCTCCAACTGCTGTCGCTTCGCCGCGTGCATTGCGGCGAGTCTAGATATCGAGGCGCCTTCCCAGCTCCCGCCGTCCCAATTTCGTCACCCGGACGATGCGGGGTTGCCCGGTGCGCTCGATCCAATCGAGGTCGAAGAGCCGCTTGGCGAGCGCGACGCCGAGCTCGCCCGCCAGGTGCGGGCGCCGCTCCGACCAGTCGTTGCAAGCCTTGCCGGCGCGCGGCGGCTTCGCGATCCCGAGGTCGGCGAGGAAGGCGGCGCCGGGCTCGGTCAGCAGGAACACCTCGCCCTCGCGCTCGATCAGGCCGCGCTCGAGGAGGGCGTCGGTGATGGCGACGCCGAGCGCGCCCGCCAGGTGCCCGTAACAGGTGCGCGCGGCGCCGAGCGCCCCGGCGCGGTTGGCCTGCCGCAGGCTGCGGACCTCGGTGCGCGGCGCCAGCGCGGCGAGCGCCTCGACCGCCGTCGCCAGCTCCGGTCCGGCAAGGCGGTAGTAGCGGTTCCGCCCGCCCCGCTCGACCGCGACGAAGCCCGCGTCCCGCAGCTTCGCCAGGTGCTCGGACATGGTCGAGCGCGAGACGCCCGCCACCGCGGCCAGCTCGCTCGGCGGCAGGGCGCGCCCGTCGGTCAGCTCCATCAGCGCGGCGGCGCGACTCGGGTCCGCCATCAGCGCCGCGACTGCGGCGACGTCGACCTCGCCCTCGGCCTGGGTGCGGGAAGCCATGGACCCGAGCTTATGAGGATGACGATTCGGCCGGGACCGAACCGTCTCGCGCCTACGGTGAGGAGATGAGCGATCACGACACCCCGCGCGGCCGCGGACCGGCCCTCGCCGTCGCCGCGGCCGGCTACTTCTTCGTCCTCCTCGACGTGACCATCGTCAACGTCGCGCTGGCCCGCATCGGCAGCGGCCTCGGTGAGTCCCGCTCGGAGCTGCAATGGGTGGTCGACGCCTACGCGCTCGTGCTCGCCGCCGGGATGCTCGGCGCCGGGGACCTCGCCGACCGGACCGGCTCGCGCCGCCTCTTCCTCGCCGGGCTGGCGGCCTTCGGCGGCGCCTCGGCGCTCTGCGCGGCGGCGCCCGACGCCGCGGTGCTGATCGGCGCGCGGGCCGTCCAGGGCGTGGGCGCGGCGGCGATCCTCCCGAGCTCCCTGGCGATCGTCAACCAGCTCTTCCCCGACCCGAGCGAGCGCCCGAAGGCGATCGGCGTCTGGGCCGGCCTCGGGGGCTCGGCCTTGGTCCTGGGACCGATCCTCGGCGGCGTCCTCGTCGGGCCGCTCGGCTGGCGCGCGATCTTCTGGCTGAACGTGCCGCTGGTGGCGGCGGCGCTGGTCGGTGGCCTCATGACGCTCCCGGAGGGCTCGAAGGCGAGCGGCGCGCGGCCCGACGTCGCCGGCCAGGCGCTCGGCACCGCCTCGCTCGCCGCGCTCGTCTTCGCCCTCATCGAGGGCGGCAGGGAGGGCTTCGGGTCGGGCGCGGCAGCGGCCGGGATCGCGGTGGCGGTCGTGGCGTTCGCCGGCTTCGTCGCCGCCGAGCGCCGCGCCGAGCGCCCCTTGCTCGACCTGAGCTGGTTCCGCCGCGCCGAGTTCACCGGTGCCAACGCGGGCGCGGGGCTGATGAACCTGGGGACCCTCGGCGGCCTCTTCGCGCTCGGGCTCTTCCTGCAGGAGGGCGAAGGCCTCTCGCCGCTCGAAGCGGGCCTCGCCCTCGTGCCGCTCGCGATCCCCCTGGCGGTCCTGACCCCCTTCACCGGCCGCCTCGTCGGCCGGGTCGGCCCGCGCCTCCCCGCCGGCCTCGGCCTCGCGGCGAGCGGCGTCGGCTACCTCGGCACCGCCCTGGTCGGCGGCGCGAACGTCGACGCCCCCGCCGGCTGGGCGTTCCTCGCCGTCGCCGGCGCCGGCATGGGCGTCGCGGTCCCCGGCCTCGTCGCCGGCGCCACCGAGGCCCTCGGCCCCGACCGCGCCGGCGTCGCCTCCGCCGTCAACAACACCTCGCGCCAGGTCGGCGGCGCGATCGGCGTCGCCCTGATCGGTGGCCTCTCGTCCATGACCACCGCCCACACCTTCAGCGGAGCCGCGCTCGTCCTCGGCGGAACCCTCGCGACGGCTCTGATGGGTCGCTCGTCGGACCTCCGAACGAACCTCCGCGCCGTTCGTGAGAGGGGGTCCGACGACCCGGCCCCTCAGCTCCGGCCATAGATGAGGCCCGCGCCTACGCCGATTCTTCGCCGAGCTGCTGGTCGGCGGGGCCGATGTCCTGCTGCGCGGCCTCGGTGACGAGGGTCGGGCGGCGGCCCTGGAGGATCGTCTCGCGGGTCACCACGCACTTGGTGACGTCGCGCCGCGAGGGGAGCTCGAACTGGACGTCGAGGAGCGTCTCCTCGAGGATCGAGCGCAGGCCGCGCGCCCCCGTCTCGCGTTCGATCGCGCGGTCGGCGATCGCCTCGAGGCTGTCGTCGGAGAAGACCAGCTCGATGTCGTCGAACTCGAAGAAGCGCTGGAACTGGCGGGTGAGCGCGTGCTTGGGCTCGGTGAGGATCGTGGTCAGGTCGTCGCGGCTCAGCTGGTGGATCGCGGTGATCACCGGCAGGCGGCCGATGAACTCGGGGATCAGGCCGTATTCGATCAGGTCCTCGGGGAGCACCTGCTCGAACCATTCGCCGGTGTCGCGCTCGGTGCGCGAGGTGATGGCGGCGCCGAAGCCGACGCCCCGGTCCCCCACCCGCCGCTCGATGATCTTGTCGAGCTCGGCGAAGGAGCCGCCGCAGATGAAGAGGATGTTCGTGGTGTCGATCGTCAGGAACTCCTGGTGGGGGTGCTTGCGCCCGCCCTGCGGCGGCACGCTCGCGGTCGTCCCCTCGAGGATCTTCAGCAGCGCCTGCTGGACGCCTTCGCCGGAGACGTCGCGGGTGATCGACGGGTTGTCGGCTTTGCGCGCGATCTTGTCGATCTCGTCGATGTAGATGATCCCGGTCTCGGCCTTCTTGACGTCGAAGTCGGCGGCCTGGATCAGCTTCAGGAGGATGTTCTCGACGTCCTCGCCGACGTAACCGGCCTCGGTCAGCGCGGTCGCGTCGGCGATCGCGAACGGCACGTTCAGGATCCGCGCCAGGGTCTGGGCGAGGAGCGTCTTGCCGCAGCCGGTCGGCCCCAGCATCATGATGTTCGACTTGCCGAGCTCGACGTCGTTCTCGTCGGACTGACCGATCTGCACCCGCTTGTAGTGGTTGTAGACGGCGACCGAGAGGGCGCGCTTCGCCGCGTCCTGGCCGACCACGTGCTCCTGCAGCACGTCGTAGATCTCGCGCGGCTTCGGCAGGTTCTCCAGCTCGAAGGTCGGCGGCGCGGTCAGCTCCTCGTCGATGATCTCGTTGCAGAGGTCGATGCACTCGTCGCAGATGTAGACGCCCGGGCCGGCGATCAGCTTTTTGACCTGGCGCTGCGACTTCCCGCAGAAGCTGCAGAGGAGCTGCTCGTTGGAGTCGGTTGGACGTGCCAGTTGAATCCCCTCCTGACGGGACGAATCGATCGAAGCCTTCGGCGGGGGGTCCCAAAGCTTAGACGGGCGCCGCCGGCGGTTACAGGGGGTGGTTTACGGCGCTCGCCGCGCGGTCCCTGCGCGTGACGGACTCCTTGCACGTCGATCGGTTGCGCGATCGAGCTGCTCGCGGCGCCGCGCGCTCAACCGACCGGGTCCGACCCTTTGAGCCGGGAGAGGAACTGGCGCCGCAGGTACCAGCGGGCGGCGAGCGAGCTGAGCAGGTAGACGATCGCGACAAGGATCATCACGCCGCGGACGCTCGGCACGACGACGGCGATGACGACGATCACGATCAGGCCGACCAGCGTCGACAGCGCCATGATCCGGAGCGTCTGCTCGATCTGGCGCCGGATCGCCGCTTCCGCGGCCGGATCGGGCGCGCCGGATGGGGCCTCGGCGGCGGGATGGCCCGACTCGTCGACTTCGTAGGGATTCGGCACCGGGTCAGGGTAGATGGTTGCGGGGTGGGGGCGGCGGCGGTACTTCGCGTGGGCCGTCCACACCACCTCGGTGCGCGGGGTGGGTGTCATGGGATCAGGGCCCGAGAACGCGCTGCGTGTATTACCCCCCCTATGGAGCGGGTAATACACGCAGCGCCGACGTGGGTGTTTTGCGTTCGCCCGTCCCTCAGGTTTCCCGGTCCCAGCGTTCGACTTCGGGCTTCGGGTCGATCGGCGCTCCGTTCACGTGGATCTCGATGTGGAGCTGGCAGCCGACGGTGCGGGCGTTGCCGGTCTTGCCGACGGCGCCGACCCTCTCTCCCGCCCAGACGCGTTCGCCCTTGTGGACCAAGGGCGGCTTCTTCATGTGGGCGTACATGTAGGTGCGGTGTTCTTCGGCGCCGTGGATCAGGAGGTAGTTGCCGTAGAGGACCGGGTCGTAGCCGACTTCGCGGACCTTGCCGGTCACGGCGGCGACGAGTTCGGTGCCGCAGGGGGCGAGGATGTCGAAGCCTTCGTGGACACGGCCGCCGCTGCGCGGTGCGCCGAATTCGCCCACGGGGCCGCGTTGGGCGTGGGGTCCGCGCACCGGGAAGACGTGGCGGAGCCATTCGATCCCGCCGTCCTTGGCGCCGAGCGGCACGGCGGCGGACGCGGTCGCGGGAACCGCGAGGACTACGAGAAGGACGCCGAGGAACCGCTTAATGGTGTGCGATGACGCGGTCGACGATCCTGTACTCCTTCGCCTCGTCCGCGTTCATGAAGTAGTCGCGCTCGGTGTCTTTGGTGACTTTCTCGAAGGGCTGGCCGGTGTGCTTGGCGATGATCTCGTCGAGGCGGCGTCGCACGTCGATGATCTCTTTGGCGTGGATCTCGATGTCCGTGGCCTGGCCTTGGAAGCCCGCCGAGACCTGGTGGATCAGGATCTTCGAGTTCGGCAGCGCCATCCGCTTGCCCTCGGCGCCGCCACAGAGGAGCAGCGCGCCCATGCTCATCGCGATCCCGACGCAGATCGTCTGCACGTTTGGCTTGATGAACTGCATCGTGTCGTAGATCGCGAGCCCCGCGTAGACCGACCCGCCCGGCGAGTTGATGTAGAGGCTGATGTCCTTGTCGGGATCCTCCGACTCGAGGTGCAGCAGCTGGGCGACGATCAGGTTGGCGATGTCATCGGTGACCGGCGTGCCGAGGAAGACGATCCGCTCGCCGAGCAGCCGCGAGTAGATGTCGAACGCGCGCTCGCCGCGCGAGGTCTGCTCGACCACCATGGGGATAAGAGGGCTCATCGTGCGGGCACTCTATAGAAGGCGTTCGGCGGGCCGGCGGCGGCTCAGGCGTCGCCCGGCGTCCACAGTTTCCCGGCCGGTTTGTCGCCGCCCTCCTCGGCCCCCTCGGGCGCGAGCAGTTTCTCTTTCGCTTCGGCTTTGCCTTTGCGGTCTTCGGCCTCGGCGAGCGGGATCGGCTTCGCCTCCTCGGCGACCAGCTCGATCGCCTTGCGCGCCAGCAGGTCTTCGCGGATCACCGCGTCGCGACCGTTCTCGCGCAGCCGCGCCAGCAGTTTCTCCGGCGTCGTCCGTTCGTGTTCGGCGGAGTGCTCGAGCGCCTCGACCATCTCCTCGTCGGAGACCTCGAGGTTCTCCGCCTCGGCGATCGCCGTCACCACCGCCTCGCGCTTCAGCTCTGTCTCCGCGTCGGGCTTCGATTCGGCGATCAGCTCGTCGCGCGTTTTGCCCTGCATCTGCAGGAACATGTTGGGGTCCATCCCCTGCTGGGCGAGCTGGCGTTCCATCCGCTCCCAGCGTTCGGTCGCCCGCGCGGTGACGATGTCGTCGGGGATGTCGACTTTCGCGTTCTCGACCGCGGCGTCGACGGCGGCGATGCGGAAGTCTTCCTCGGAGCGGCTGTTCAGCGCACTGCCGACTTTCTCGCGGATGTCGCCGCGAAGCTCCTCGAGCGTGTCGAACTCGGAGGCGTCGGACGCGAAATCGTCATCGAGCTCGGGCAGGATTTTTTCCCGCACCTCTTTGACCTTGACCTTGAAGACCGCGTCCTCGCCCGCCAGTTTCTCTTCCTGGTAGTCGTCCGGGAAGGTGACCTCGACCTCGACCTCGTCGCCGGGTTCGGCGCCGACGAGCTGGTCCTCGAAGTCGTCGTCGAGCTCGGGCAGGATTTTCTCCCGCACCTCTTTGACCTTGACTTTGAAGACCGCGTCTTCGCCCGCCAGTTTCTCTTCCTGGTAGTCGTCCGGGAAGGTGACCTCGACCTCGACCTCGTCG